>NZ_JAGPUP010000402.1:0-7706 GCF_018069605.1 Microvirga sp. HBU67558
ACGAGATCGGCCCGGCGCGAGCGCAGCATCAGGCGCTCCCCTGGCAACGTCACTTTCAGTTCGGCAAACGTACTCTCGCTGTCCCAGCGCTCGTGGGAGAGCGCCGCCAACTCAAGCGCCGGCGCGGCGACCGGGTCGAGCAGCGTGGTGACCAGCCGGTAGAGCGGCTCCGCCTCTACGATGCCCTCCAAGCGGTCGTCGATGACGCGCACGACCTGTCCCCCTCATCGTGCCGACGCTGCTTGGGCGAGGCGTAAAGCCGGCCCAGAGAGGAGCCGCCCGGCAGGCGCTCACAGCAGGGCAGCACCTGATTCCGACGCACCCGCCACCACTGCCTCGGCTGTCCGTCGCGTAGGCTGTACAGATGCTTGCATTATCCTGCGAGTGAACTGTCCAACCAACCCAATTTCCTGAGAGTGAGACAAACGACACTATGCGGCGCGGACCAAAATTCCGCATAGCCATTCGGTCTTCACCGCACTCGGACGAAGAACAGATCTAATGCGAACTGCACATTTGCAATATCAAGAATTGCAGATTCTATAAGCAAGCGAGACAATCGCAGGTACGCCTGCCGAGTTCATCGGAAGGCCCGACCTGATCACTGGCAACCCGGATTTGCAAAAAGGCAGGGGCCAGAATTGCACTCAGTTATCGTGCCGCAACGCCGGCTGGGCCGGCCTCCCGGGTTGATAGCCTATCTTATGCAATCTCTCGCCTCAGGAACTTGCAAATTGGCTGATCCGGACCTTGGCGCGCCTTGGATCAACGAGGCCGAATTTGAAATTTGCCTCCTCTCAAACTTGCACATTCGTTCACGAAGCGATCACCGCCACCGAGACACTTTGAAAGAAGGGGTGCCCCGGAACTTGCATTAGTCTTCGCGATGATTGGCGCTCGTGTGGAGCGGGCTCGAACCGATTTTGCATTGTGCAGGCCGTCAAAGTTGCAATCGGCGCCCGCTTACTCTGGGCAACCTGATAGGGCTCCCGGCCATAGGTGCAATTCGACGGCTCGAAGAATTGCATTCCGATGCAAGTGTCCGTCTATCTGCTAAACGGTGTAAGTATCTAGCATTTCAAGGCAAATGCCTTGAGGACCAAATTATATGCGGCATCGAAAGTCCCGGCTTTGACACAGGATTGATACTAATTTCCAGCCCTGGATCCAAACCGCTCTCTTGTGTGGGGCCAGAATATTCATGCCCTACCCGGTTGATTATTGCAGCCTCGGCCAAACCAGATAAGTGGGCAGTTGGGGTCAAGTAATTCGTCCGAGCTTGCAGATCGCAGATCACCGGAGAGCTTCTGGGTGAGGCACAGAAATTCAACAGCGATCGTGTCTGATTTTCTCTGCCTCGACCCATAAACGCCACGGATCGGGATACCTGCGGGGCAGAGAAAATACAAAGTTCGGGCTTGGATGAGCGTGCACGGGCTCATCCAAGCCTCAAAGAGGCTCCCAGAAGCGACGGAAGATGGTCCCCGAAGTTGGACGGTTTCGCCCAGGAAGATCCCGACGGATCCCCCAGTGAGGAGCCTTCGGACAAGGCTCAAGGGTCCTAAAACGTCGGAGGCTCAATACCTCAGTTCTGACGCATCCCTCAGGGCGCATCAAAACTGATCGGATCTACAATCCGCATTTCGGTGCCTGCCGGTTTCCGTTGTCTCCTGGGACTATTCGGCCCGCCCTGCGGCGGTCGAACTTACACCTCGAATTTGGGTTGAGATCCGGGAGGCAAATTGACCAGAAATTTGGGGCGCAAAAAATACCAGCGCACCGGCACCCTCCGGTGCCTCAATCAGACTTTGGACAAGTGCGCCCGATCCTTCGTCAACCGCACTTCCCGATCCTGTGATCTGGTATTTTTTGTGCCTCAACGCACCTGTCGCGATAGCCTCGCCTCGTCGGAAGGATCATTCCGCGAGTGCCATCGAGCAGCGGCCCGAGCCAGACGAAGAGCCGGGTAAAATTCTGAAACTCACCGAATTTTTGTATTTGGTGTCAGGCTCCGACTGGCATTGTGGGTTTGCCATCTGATAAAATAGATGCCCGACCTCTGATGCCCTTCTTCATGCCAATCACGACCAGCCATCTCATCGTTACTACGCTTCAAGACCTGTCTCGCGCACTGAGCAGGGCGACGAAGCGAGACCCTTCCAAGGACTTTACGCGGATAATCCCTGCCCGGTCCAAGGACTATGCCTTGGGTGGTCATGGAGGCTCGGCATCGGGTAAGGATGCGCCAACGCCAACTCGGGGTGACGGCGTGACGCTCACCCCGCAAGCCCAGGTTTCCCGTCTTGGAATGTCATCGGGTGTCCACTCGGCGGTGGGGTGGGCATATGACCATCCAGGTGTGCGGTTTGCCAATCGCAGCCGCGGTCGTGATAGACCGCTGTCAGCCGAAGGAACGCAGACATTTCACTTCTCACACCCCTATCACTCTAAAACATCGCCGATCCTTAAGATGATCAAAGCGGCCCAGAGCGGCCGCAAGTACACCGCCTCCAACGCAACGAGTCATCTTCTCTACATCGAGCGCGATGGTGCGGCCGAGAACGTCGCAAGGGAGAAAGAATATCCAGGCTATGATCCCGACGTAGCCGAGGATGGCTTCACCGTCCTCGTGCGTGAGGCTGAAGGTCGGAGCGCCGAAGAACAACAGGATTTCCTCGAGCGCATTCCGCTCAAGAACCTGACGGACGATGAAATCGACGCCCTCGAACTGGCATCCTTTGGGACAATTGGCGATACGCTCGAAGAGCGCCGCCATTTCTGGAAGGCGGTTGAACAGTTTGAGGCCGAACCCCAGGGTGACACGATCAGGATACGGTTCTCCGCAGATCCCGAAGGATGGGGTCTCACTATCAAGAACCTCGATTCTGCTCCCACGAGGTTGCGGGAAAAGCTGCGGCGTATGCAAGGCAGCAGCGAACCGAAAGATGTCGAACTCAACCTGATCCGGACCGATGAAGCCTTCGCGATCCATCAGTGGATCGTTGGACTTCATCCAGAGGCGCTCATTGAGATTGAACCGGGTCGTGGCGGTCGTGTCCAAAACCGCATCATCGCTGAACTTCCGTTTGAGATCGATGGGCGCGAGCGTGTTGAAATCGTTCGCAATTTCACCATCAAGCTCACTGAGAAGGGCTTACCCTTCTGGGCGGTGGTTCACGCCCCAGACCAGAATAATGACGAACGGAATTTTCATGCCCACATCGTCTATTATGATCGCCCGTCATCCCGGATGAAGGGCCCTCGAAACCCTGACGGTCGTGACGTTTGGGATTTCGAAATCGAAGAGGAAAAGGTATTCCCAAACCGTCATCGCAGGACGGTTTACCCGTTTCGCCGGAAAAAGCTGCGCGAAGCCAATCGTCGGACATGGATCCCAATGTTGCGCAATCGTTGGGCAACGGCTTGCAACGAGGTCATGGAGAGGGCAGGCCTCATTAAGCGGTATGATGCCCGCTCCTACGAGGCCATGGGCATCCAGCTCGATCCGCTCGAGCATATCCCCTCGAAGACCTTCAATAGGGAGAGAAAGGGGGAACTGACAGAGGACGGCGTCGCCCTTGCCTGTCGGCAATGGCAGGTCATGCAGGATCGGCTTGTGGCCGACCACGAGAAGCGCGCCCGGCATCGCCAGCGCGTCCTCAAGGCGAAGACTGACAAGGCAAGACAGGTCATGGGCTCCCAAAGCCCATATAAGGACATTGCTCTGAAGGAGGTCGACCGGCTCACCAAGCTCGTCGACAAGGTTGGCGCACGAGTGACCACCAATGAGCTGTTCCAGGATCTCGGTCGTCTGGTCGCTGATAGGGTTGCATCCCGGCCTAAGCTGATCGTCCATGAAGATATAAAAAAGAATCAAAAAAGCCCGGGCCGGACCAAATCAAAGGGTGGCCAAGGCCACGGTCAGACCACCCAGGCCCCTAAGGACAAAAATGGTGCGACACAGCCTGTGGGGCGGGCCGCTAAGGAGGCCATGACGTTCTTGTTGGAAGTCTATGACCGCGCAGTTCATATGGACAGGCGCAATCAGATCGAAATTGACGTTTCCAAGAGCCAATTGAATACCCTCCTGAAGCGGCTGGATAACATGATGGCTGATCCAAAGCGCCATCCGCTGGATCGCCGCGCGCCTGGATTTATCGACCTGAATATCGCCGATCCCGGCCCTGAGGTAATTGCCGCTCGTAAGAAGGCAACGATGGACCGCGTCGCAGACAATTTGGATGCCTTCGTTGAGGCTGCCCTGCCGAAGATCCTGGCTGAAGTGAAAGGCGCCTCCCCTGCCAAGCCAGCGCCTGTTCAAGAAAATATTCCACAAGGGTCTGTGTCTCCGCAGCCTTCCAAGGCACCGGTCCAGCCCGACAGGCTGAACCCGGCACCTGCGGCCCGTGATGTATCTCGAGCTCCGGTCGCCCGGCCGGTCGCCGATCGTGCGCCGATCCAGCGGCCGTCCGAGGTAAAACCAGCCCCGGCCAAAATGGCGACAGGTGAGGCGGCCCCGAAGCCTGCGCCCGCGCGACCGCTCGAGCCTGCAGCTCGGCCCCAGAAAACCCGCTTCCGGCCTGAGCCATTTTATAAGCCCAAGGAACAGGGCGGGGCACCTGCTGCCGCGCAGCCGAAAAATTCCGCTGCGGCTCCGGTTAAATCACCGGCCCCGGCACCTGTTAATTCCGCGCCTAAATCCTCAGCTCCGAATAATTCGAAGCCTGAGATTGAAATTAAGACAGCCGCCACTGAAAAATCAGGCCAGGCTCCAGAGCGGACTTCGAATAATCCCGCTAAGTCGGAAAATGCTGCACAGTCCAATAAGCCGACCGGCACTCATTCCGGCGCCGCTGTTGTAAATTCCGTGCCGAAGGCTGCTGCCCTGCCAACACTGGGTGAGGCCAAGACTTCGGCCGCGGCGCCTTCAAGCGTTCGCCCGACAGCAACTCCGACCGCTTCCACAGTCCGCTCTGCCCCGGCGCCGGCAACGCCAACAACTCCGCCGGCTAAGCTCGAGGCCGAGCCGAAGAAGGATGCCGTCACCGCTAAGGCACCGGTCGCAGCGACTCCAATTCCGACAAAGCCCGCTGCCCAAGCTCCGGCACCTCGACCCGAGCCTGTCCGGTCGTCAGCCTCTCCGGCCGAGGAATCTGGAAAGACCGCGACTGACCCGAAACCCGCACCTGCGGCCCCGACCGCGCCCAAGGCCGACAAGCCTCCCGGCCCACCCAAGCAGTCGGCCGACGTTGCACCGGGTCAGGTTAGGACCCCGGGAGAACCGCCAGCCCCGAAGCCCCCAGTTGAGAAAGCAACGATCCGTGTTGGCGATCCTCTGTCGCCTGTCACACCCAAGCTGATCGAGCCGATCCGTGTCGAAGGCAAGAAGCTTCAGAAGAAGGCGAAGAAGCGCGGCAAGATGCGGGATGACGGGCCTGGGCTCTGAATCATGGTCGTCAACAACCCCGATCCGGAGCGCGTCCCAAGACAAAGGTCTCGACCCGCGGCCAGGTGCTATACGCACCGGTTGCCGACCTGATGCCGGCTGGAGACCGCAGCATCTCCCCTGAGATTGTTTTTCACACAGGGATGTGCTGTCTCGCCAGGCTTCTGGCGCGGCGGGCGTGCCCTCAGCTATCCGGCCGACCGCGTGCGATCAGACCGCCTCCTTGAGTTCCTTAGCGGGCCGGAAGGCGATCTTCTTCGAGGCCTTGATCTTGATAGGCTCGCCCGTCTGCGGGTTGCGGCCCATGCGGGCGGCACGCTTGCGCACCTGAAGGATGCCAAGGCCGGTCAGACGGATCTTGTCGCCCTTCTTCAGGCTTTTGGCGATCATCTCGATCACTTGGGTGAGCATCTCGTTGGCCTGACGCTTGGGCAGCTCATGCGCTGCTGACAACTCCTCGGCAATGTGGCGCAGGGTGAGGATCGCACTGGTTGAGGAACCGGCGGACTTCTTCGCGCCCTTCGGGGCTGCTTTGACTGACGCCTTCGGTGCCGCGGCCTTCGGAGACTTCCTGGCTACGGATCCGGCAGCTTCGGACACTTTGGCTGATGCCGACTTCGATGCGGCTGCCTTGCGGACTGCTGCTTTCTTGGCTGCGGTTTTGGTTGCTGTTTTCGCCACTGTGAGACCCTCCTGATAAGCTATGAACTCGCAAGTCACTCGATGGATAAAGTGCTTGCCACTCAAAGTTGATCATCAGTGAGTTGCTTCCTCAATCTCCATGCCGCAATGAGTTCACAGGATCTTGGAGCCCCACAAAGTCCACAGCTGATTGCGTGCCCGGCTCAACGGACCAGCAATTCTTCGAGGGAGAAGGGCAGGGGACAGGGTTCCGGCCCATAGCATGCAGGGACGCGGGACCCTGGTTTGGATCAAGCCGCAAGGAAGAGCTCGTTCTTGCGCCAAGCCGCACAGGCCCTTATGCCGTTGGGACGTGCCGTCGCGATGCGCTCCTGAAAGCGCGGTTGGGCCTCGTTGAGCAGACGGCGTTTTCGGGCGTGGGGCTGCGCGGCCGTTGTGGTGTCCTGCACCATCGCGGCAGCTGCCGCATACAGATCCGTTGTTGCGGCATCCAAGCCGGGATCGCGCTCGAACAGGACGACCAGGCCTGTCAGGTGCTGTCTGAGGAGCGTCTGCAGTTCACGCAAATAGGGCAGATCTCCTCCGAACTCGATGGCCTTCACGGTTGGCGAGATCAGGGCCAACTTCTCTTCAATCGTGTCGGTGAAACGTTTCTCCGCCATGAGCCACCGTCTCCAGGTAAGAGGGAGCCCGCCCAGCCCGTGAGACACATCAGACAGCATGCGCGCTCATGGTTAAGCAGTGGTTTCGGACGGCTGCGGAAAGCAAAAACTGCGTGCCAACACTCGATAGCAACGCGCTAAAGTACACGTCGGTTGTCACAGTCTGCGCGGATAGTCCTCCAGCGACATCGGAACCGATCGCGTGCGCCCAGTGGGAGTACTGGTGCTCAGCCTTCAGCTGGGGCGCTTCTATGTCGCCTACTGATGACGCTCGTTAGAAGCAGGGTAGGATGGTGGCGCGGTGTTGTAACCGGCATTGACAATCGCACACACCCCAGCTGGAGTTAAGAGGCTTCCGTTGGGGCGATCTCATGTCAACAGGGTGCGATGTTGCCACGGAGTGGGTGAGGGGCTTCACTTCACAAGGGCGGTAGATACCAGAAATCCTGCAATCCGCTGATAGAACACAGGGTAGAAGATGTGGGATGCTATCGTGGTCTTGAGCCTTAGCTTGCCAATTTGATTGGCTGCGGCTCCCGCAGCATGTAGCCACGGCCCCAGACCGTCTCGATGTAGTCCCTGCCACCTGAGACTTCCGCGAGCTTCCTGCGCAACTTACAAATGAACACGTCGATGATCTTGATCGCTGGTTCATCCATGCCGCTATACAGGTGATTGAGGAGCATCTCTTTGGTCAGCGTGCTGCCCTGGCGCTGAGCCAGAAACGCCAGGATCTTGTACTCCATGCCCGTCAGGTTCACCCGACGGCCTCCGACCTCAGCCTGCTGAGCCTGAGGGTTGATCGTCAGATCGCCGCATTGCAGGACGGCTTCGGTCTGATCGGACGAGCGGCGAATGATGGCCTGCATGCGGGCGATGAGTTCGTCCTTGTGAAACGGCTTGGTGAGGTAATCATCGGCGCCATAGCCGAGGCCTCTGACCTTGTTCTGGATCCC
>NZ_JAGPUP010000403.1:0-7757 GCF_018069605.1 Microvirga sp. HBU67558
CCCTTGCCGGCCTCGCCGGCCCGGGCCGCCTCGATGGTGGCGTTGAGCGCCAGCAGGTTGGTCTGAGCCGCGATCGAGCGGATGAGATTCGCCACCTCGCCGATCTGGGAGGTGGCCGTCGAGAGCGTCGACATGCTGCCGGAGGCGCCGCGCGCCTCGGCCACTGCCCGTTCGGACGCTTGGGCGGAGGCCTGGGTCTGGGCCGCGACCTCGGCGAGGGATGCGTCGAGCTCCTCGGCGGCGCTCGCCACGGCCGACATGTTGTGCGCCGTGCGGGTGGACGCGGCTCCCGCGATCTGGGCCTGCTGGGTGACGTGGTGGGCCGATCCTTCGAGCTGCCCGGACGCCTTGGCGAGATCGCCCGTGACGTCCCGGACCTCCGCGAGGATCTGCTCGACCGAGGCGTCGAAGGCCATGATCGCGTTGGAGATCGCGTGGGCCCGCTGGGCATCGACGGCCGCCATGCCCTCCCGCTCGTGCGTCAGGCGCTCGCGTTCGCGGGCATTGTCGCGGAAGACCAGGACCGTGCGGGCCATCGCGCCGATCTCATCGGTATTGCCGGTGAACGGGACCTCGCTCGCCGCGTCGCCGTCCGCGAGCCGCCGCATGGCCTGCTGGAGGCGGGTCAGGGGCAGCGAAATCGACCGTCCGACGAGGACGTTGAGCACGAGGCCGAACAGCAGCGTGGCGCCCATGGCCCAGAGGATCAGCGTGAAGGTGCGATGCTGCGAGGCGGTGAGTTGCTCGTCGGTCTCGTGCGCCTCGGCGCGCACCTTGGCGAGCAGCTGGTCGAGGACCGGGACGAGCAGGTCGAACTGCCCCATCAGCTTCTCGCCCTGGCCGGAGACCTGCTGCTCCAGTTCGCTCCAGGCGTGGAAGGCCTCCTGGAACGAGACGCTCGCGGAGTCGATCGCCGCCTTGTCCTTGGGATCGCCGGAGAACTGGGCCAGCGCCCGGGTGAAGCGTCCCTGCTCGACCTCGAAGGCACCGAGAATGCTCTCCTCGAGCAGGATGCGGGCACGAGCCTCCTGGTTGAACATGCCGAGCATGGCCGCCCAGAGGCGCCAGGCGATGGTCTCGCCGCTGCCGGTCAGGGGCCGCACGAGCTTTTCGAGATTGGTCTCCGCCTTCAGGAGGCGTCCCTGCGCGCCCTCGTCCGGCTTGCTGCCGACAGAGGCGTAAAGCTTGCCGAGCGCATTCCCCTGGCTGATCAGGGCCGTTGCATGCTGCTTCAGGGCCGCGACCTCGGGCGTGATCAGGCCGGCCCCGGTGGCGGCGCCCATCTCGTCGAGCTGGGCCGCCAGGGCCTTGTGCTGATCGATGAAGGCCTGGCCGTGATGGGCGAGGCGGCTTGCCGTCCATTCGCCGGCGGTCACCTTCAGGGCGTCGGCCCGGCTCCGGACCTGGTTGGCCTTCTCGGCCAGGGCGGAATAGGTCTGCTGCACTGACAGCGCCTGTTCGACCTCATGGCGGCCGGTCTGAAACACGGCGCCGATCACCGCGAAGCCGAGCACCATGACGCCGCTCAACGCGGCGACCCGCACCCGCACCGACGGCCGCCCCACACGAGCAAGAGACGACATTCCCCCGAATCCCCCTTTTAGGACTTTGCGGCAAGATTGGGGCGGACGGGTTAAGGAGTGATTGACGCTAGGTTAGAAGCCCCGAAGCCGCTCAGGCGGCTTTCGGCAGTTCGGTCATGATGGCATAGAGCGCCGTGGCGTCCCGCGTGGCCCGGACCCGTTCGATCAGCCCGGGCTCGCGCAGCACCCGAGCCACCCGGGCCAGGGCTTTCAGATGGTCGGCGCCGGCTCCTTCGGGGGCGAGCAGAAGGAAGAGCACGTCGACCGGCTGAGCGTCGAGAGCCTCGAAATCGACCGGCCTGTCGAGCCTTGCGATGAGGCCGAAGATCCGGGTCAGGTTCGGCAGCTTGCCGTGAGGAATGGCGATGCCCTCGCCGATCCCGGTCGAGCCGAGGCGCTCGCGCTGCAGGAGAGCCTCGTAGATGGCGCTGTCGGGG
This sequence comes from Microvirga sp. HBU67558, assembly GCF_018069605.1. Lineage (NCBI taxonomy): Bacteria > Pseudomonadati > Pseudomonadota > Alphaproteobacteria > Hyphomicrobiales > Methylobacteriaceae > Microvirga > Microvirga sp. HBU67558. The sequence continues at coordinate 2,021 of NZ_JAGPUP010000403.1, forward strand.
AGACCCGTGAGCCGGGCCGCCTGGGAGGCCAGTTCCTGAAGGGCCTGTTTCTTGCCGCTGACGCGCAGGGCGGGCAGAACGGCCCGGGGGTCTAAGAAATCCAGCAAAGGCATCGATCACGCTGCATTTTGATGTGAAGCCTGGAAGGCCTCTCACCGTTCCACGCAAGAACCGGGCCAAGAAGAGGTAGCTCCCCCGTCAAGGCTGTGCGAGCGGCGGGTCGACCCAACCGATCGCTCCGTCGCCGCGGCGGTATACGACGTTCACGCGGCCGGTGCTAGCGTGGATGAACACAAGGGCAGGAGCTCCGGTGAGATCGAGCTGCATCACAGCGTCGCTGACGGAGAGCCTGTGGAGGGGCTTGGTGGTCTCGGCGATCACCATCGGATGGTAGGCCTCGTCCTCGCTCGCCTCGTCGCTGGGGGCCTCGAGGACGGAATAGGCCATCTCGAGGCCGCCTGCGCGCCCGTTCCCGGCGCCGGAACGATCCTTCAGCCGCTGCTTGTAGCGGCGCAGGCGGTTCTCGATCCGGCCCGCCGTCTGGTCGAAGCTGGCATAGGCGTCCTGAGCCGCCCCGGAGGCTTCCAGGGTCATGCCCGAAGTCAGGTGAAGCACGCAATCGGTGCGATAGCCTGTGCCGTCGCGGGTGACGGTCACGTGACCCGAATAGCCGCCGTCGAAATATTTCGACAGGGCGCCGGCCATCCGATCCCGCACCTGGGATCGAAGGGCTTCGCCGATATCGAGATTCTTCCCCGACACCCTCAACGTCATCGTGATCTCCTCCTCATGCGCCGTCGCTTCGTGGCGATCCTTCGGGGTGGCGCTTGAGGTCGATGATGATCCGAATGGAGGCCAATGCAAGCCATGAAATGGGCGGGGCCTGCCGGGTCAGGGTTTCATCCTGCCCGTGCGGCGGCGGTCCGCGGAGGAAGGAATGCGCAGGGACTCCCGGTATTTCGCGACCGTGCGCCGGGCGACCCGGATCCCGTCCGCCTTCAATTTCTGGGCAATTGCCTCATCCGAGAGCACAGCGGCGGGGCTCTCGGCCTCGATCAGCTGCCTGATTCGGTGGCGGACCGCCTTGGCCGAATGCTCGCCCTCCCCGGTGGCGGCGCTGAAGAAGAACTTCATCGGGTGCGTGCCGCGCTCGGTGCCGATCGCCTTGTTCGCCGCAACCCTGGAGACGGTGGATTCGTGCATCCTGATCGCCTCCGCGACGCTCCTGAGGGTCATGGGGCGCAGGGCCGCGACCCCCTCACGGAAGAAACCCTCCTGCTGGCGGGCGATCTCGGCGGCAACCTTGAGGATCGTCTTGGCGCGCTGGTCCAGGCTGCGGGTCAGCCAGCTTGCGGCTTGAAGGCAATCGGACAGAAAACTCTTGTCCTCATCCTTGCGCACCACCTTGGCGACCTCCGCATAATAGGTTCGGTTGAGCAGGATTCGGGGAAGGGTGTCCGGGTTGAGTTCGACCTGCAGGCCACCGTCCGGGGCAGCCCGCACCAGGACGTCCGGCACGAGCACAGCCATGAGAGCAGGCGCGAAGGCAAGGCCAGGCTTGGGCTCGAGGCGGCGGATCTCGGCCAGCATGTCGGCGAGATCCTCCTCGTCGACTCCGCAGACCTTCCTCAAGGCGGCAAAGTCCTGGCGGGCGACGAGAGGGAGATGAGCGAGCAGGGTCTCCATGGCCGGATCGAGCCGATCGCGCTCCCGCAGCTGGATACTCAGGCATTCGGCCAGATTGCGTGCGCCGACCCCGGGCGGATCGAACCCCTGGATCAGCCTCAGGGCCGCCTCGGCGTCAGCGGGCGCGACCCGGAGGCGTGCCGCAAGATCAGCGAGATCCTCGGTGACGTAGCCGGCCTCGTCGAGGTTGTGGATCAGGTGCCGGCCGATCAGGCGCAGCGTCGGGTCGGCGGTCGCCCAATCGAGCTGCGCCTCCAGATGCTCGCTCAGGCTCGTCGCTCGGGCGAGCATGTCCTCCATCTCGGGCCTGAGTTCGCTGTGGCCCGTGCTGGCCGCGTGCCCGGACGAGGCCGGCAGGGCCTCCCGCCGCGGCGGAAGCGGCCCGGGGATCATCCTCGGACCGGCTGCCTCCGCCTTCTGCTTGGCATGCAGGAAATCCGCAAGGCTCGGCAGGGATGCCCCGGCCGGGGTTTCGCCCTCCTGCAGGAGCGGATTGCGCTCGAGCTCCGCCTCCACATAGGCGGCGAGCTCCGCATGGGAGAGCTGCAGCAGCTTGATCGATTGAACCAGCTGGGGCGTCATCGTCAGGGACTGGCCCTGGCGCAGCTCCAGCCGCTGCATCGCCGTCATGAACGCACCCGAAGCCGTATGGGCATGCTTCTTGCATGCCTCGACGGTTCTACTCCGGTCCATCCCTTAAGGTCAAAAGATCAATCGTCCGAGGCTCGAAGAGACGATCCATAACCGTCACCACGTCATGGCCGGGTCTGTCCCGGCCGTCCCGATAGGGTGGGGCTCTGCGTCTCAGACGATCGGGATCACCGGCACAGGGCCGGTAATGACCGAAGAGGGTTTTGACGGGCTAGAGACGGAAGTCCTCGCCCAGATAGAGGCGGCGCACCTCCTCGTTCGACACGATGGCGTCCGGCGTGCCCTCGGTGAGGACGCGGCCGGAATGGATGATGTAGGCCCGGTCGATGAGGCCGAGGGTTTCGCGCACGTTGTGGTCGGTGATGAGCACGCCGATGCCGCGCCGGGTGAGATGGCGCACCAGGTTCTGGATGTCGCCCACCGCAATGGGGTCGATGCCGGCGAAAGGCTCGTCGAGGAGCATGAAGGTCGGCTCGCCGGCCAGCGCCCGGGCGATCTCGCAGCGCCGCCGCTCGCCGCCCGAGAGCGCGATGGAGGGCGACTTGCGCAGGCGCGTGATGTTGAACTCGTCGAGCAGAGCATCGAGCTTGCGCTCGCGCTCCTTGCGGCTCGGCTCGACGATCTCCAGCACGGCGCGGATATTGTCCTCCACGTTGAGGCCGCGGAAGATCGACGCCTCCTGCGGGAGATAGCCGATGCCGAGGCGGGCCCGGCGGTACATGGGCAGGCCCGTCACGTCGTGGCCGTCCAGGCTGATGACGCCGCGGTCGGCGCTCACCAGCCCGGTGATCATGTAGAAGATGGTGGTCTTGCCGGCCCCGTTGGGACCGAGCAGGCCCACGGCCTCGCCGGCGCGCACGTTCAGGCCCGCATCCTGCACCACGGTCCGGCCGCGATAGCTCTTCTGCAGGCCCTTGACCGCCAGGATCCCGGGGCCGCCGAACACGGCGTCGCTGTCGGCGCGGTGGAAGACATGCGGGCTCGTCCCGGCCGAATGGGGTTCCAGGAGGCTCACGTCGGAGGGACCGGTTTGAGATCGGTTGGAAAGCGGTTTCACTGGCTCAATCGTCGATCGTGAAAAGGGAAAAAGCGGGAGTTGAACTCCCGCTCTAGTTCGTGGCCGGCCGCTGCTGGGGCTTCGGCTTGGGTGCGGGAGAGGCTCCGCCGCCGGCACCGGTCGGAGCCGGTCCGCCCTGGCCGGGCACGAACAGCGCCCTCACGCGGCCGCCGGGCGTCGTTTCGATGTTCGCCACGCCGGTATTGATGTCGTAGAGCACCCGCTCGCCCTTGGTGACGTTGGGTCCGTCGCTCAGGGTCGCGTTGCCGGTCAGCATGATCTTGTTGGAGCCCCGGTCGAAGGTGGCGTTCTCGCCGGTCGCCACCTGGGTGCGCGACACGATGGTGACCGGGCCCTTGCAGTCGATCTTCTTGATCGCGCTGTCGTCCGCCGTCTGCGTGGACGGAGCCGCCTGCCCGCCGTTCTGGTCCCGCTGCTCGTAGAACACGGTCATGATCGTGCACTTCATGGTGCTCTCGCCCTGAACCGCCACCACGTCCCCGGTGAAGACCGCGCGGCCCTCCTTGTCGAAGACGTCGAGCTTGTTGGCGTCGATCTTGATCGGCTCCTTGCTGGAGCCGAAATTGCCGAAGCCGACGGCCCGCTCCTTGCTGGCCTGGGCAAAGGCCACGTCAAGGGGAGCCGGAAAGAGGAGCCCGAGAGCCAGGGCGGCGCGTGTGAAACTCATCATGGACGGATACTTGTCTGTTGGGGTGCAGGCGCCGCGGAGCCTGTGCCGGCGGCTTCCGGGGAGGATGGAGTGGAGCCAGTGGAGGGCTGAATGACGGTGCGGACGCGGCCCTTGAAGCTCATGACCTTGCCGTTGTCCGAAACATCGAGGCCTTCGGCCTCGATGGTGCCGCTGCCGAAGGCCACGGTGACCGGATCGTTGGACACCACCGCGCCGGCCTTGAACCGCACGAATGCCGTCCGGAGCTTGACCTCGTGACCGCCATCCGTGGTGACCACGATGTTGTCGCGCAGCCTCATCTGCTCCTTCTTGGTGTCGAGGACGCCGGAATCGGCCTGAAGCCTTGCGACACTGCCGCGCTCGTCGGTCACGATGCGGGCCTTGAGGTCCTTGAGCTGGACGAGATCGGGCTTGCGTACATCCTGGGTGGCGGCGCTGGCCGTCACCTCGTAGGGGCGGTTGTCGTTCTTGAAGCCGTTCAGCTTCGGGCTCTCCATGGTGACGTGGGTGCCGCTCACCCCGATGGAGCCGAAGCTCAGGTTCTCGATCTGCCGGAACGGGTTGTAATAGGCCACGACGCCGACACCCGCCATGCCCAGCAGGGAGCCGAGCGGAATGGCGATCTTGGCGAAGCGGACCCAGTGGGAATGGCGACGGGCCTTGGTGAAGGCGCGCGATCGCACGGCCGGCCTCGAGGCCGGGCCGTCCCGCATGGAGGAGCCCTGAATTCCCGCCACTGTCGTCAACCCCTTCCGTCCTGATCCCTGGCGCGTGGCCATCGGCACGGCGCCATGCCGGAGCGGCATGGCGATGTTATGACGGATATGGGGTTTATGCGGGAAAGTTTAAGCGCGCGTCAAGAATGGGCGAAAATATCCGTCTCCGGCCAGCCGAGCAGGTCGAGCTGGGCCCGGGTCGGCAGGAAGCTGAAGCACTGGTGGGCGATGCCGAGCCTGTTCTCGCGCTCCAGCAGACGATCGAGCTTGTCCTTGAGGGCATGCAGATGCAGGACGTCGGACGCCGCGTAGTCGAGCTGGGCCGGGGTGAGGGTCTCGGCGCCCCAATCGGAGGATTGCTGCTGCTTCGACAGCTCGACCCCGAGCTGCTCGCGCGCCAGCTCCTTGAGGCCGTGGCGGTCGGTGTAGGTGCGCACGAGCCGCGAGGCGACCTTGGTGCAGTAGATCGGCCGCGGCATGACGCCGAAGGCATGGAAGATCACCGCCAGGTCGAAGCGGGCGTAATGGAAGATCTTCAGCACGCTCTCGTCGGACAGGACGCGGATCAGGTTCTCCGGCAAAGGTCCGTCCTTGAGGATCTGCACCACGTCGGCCGTGCCGTCGCCGGTGGAGATCTGCACCACGCAGAGCCGGTCGCGATGCGGATTGAGACCGAGCGTCTCGGTGTCGATGGCGATGGCCGGACCGGGCTTGTAGCCGGCCGGCAGGTCGCCGCGATGGAAGCGTACTGTCATGGGACATCCGTATTGCGCAGACCATCCGTCTAACCCGTCTCGACGATGGCTTCAACGGATGTCCGTCGCGCTTCGGAATCAGGTCCTAGCGCATCGTGCGGACCCAGAGGGCCGCGTCAGCGAAAAGTGGATCCGGTTTTCCGCATGAACGATGCGCTCTTCAAAGAGGTGGGAGCATCGG
>NZ_JAGPUP010000404.1:0-7841 GCF_018069605.1 Microvirga sp. HBU67558
AGATCACAAACCCGTCTATCCGACCCTGCCCCGTCATGGCCGGCCCTGTGCCGGCCATCCCGATCGGAAGAGCGCCGCACCTCAAACAAGCGGGATCATCGCCACGAGGCTGGCGATGACGGAGGATGCCGTGAGGGCGTCGATGTCGAACAACCGTGCTTTTCCGCGGTGGCTGGCGTCACGGCCACCGCACCGTCGGCGGCATGGACGAGAGAATCGACGCGATGTTGCCGCCGGTCCTCAGCCCGAAGATCGTGCCGCGATCGTAGAGCAGGTTGAACTCCACGTAGCGCCCGCGCCGCACCTGCTGCTCGACCCGGTCCTCCTCCGTCCAGGGCTGCGTGACGTTGCGCCGGACGATCTCGGGATAGACCTTGAGGAAGGCCTCGCCCACGTGCCGGGTGAAGGCGAAGTCCTCGTCCGGATCCCCGGTCCAGTGGTAGTCGTAGAAGATGCCCCCGACCCCGCGCGGCTCGTTGCGGTGCTTGAGATGGAAGTACTCGTCGCACCAGGTCTTGTACTTCTCGTAGGAGCCGTCGGGCGCATGGGTGCGGCAGGCCTTCTCCAGGGCCGCATGGAACGCGACGGTATCCGGATCGTCCTGAGTCCGACGCCGGTCGAGCACGGGCGTGAGGTCGGCCCCGCCGCCGAACCAGGGCTTGGTGGTCACCACGAAGCGGGTATTCATGTGCACCGTTGGAACGTTCGGGTTCCAGGGATGCGCGATGAGCGAGATGCCGGCAGCCCAGAAGCGCGGATCCTGGTCGGAGCCCGGGATCTGGCCGCGGAACTCCGGCGCGAACTCGCCATGCACGGTCGAGACATGCACGCCCACCTTCTCGAAGACGCGGCCGCGCATCATGGACATGACGCCCCCGCCGCCGGGGGCGCCGCCGTGATCCTTGCGCTCCCAGGGCGTGCGTTCGAACCGTCCTGGCTCGGCGGCCTCGGGGGGCAGGGGAGCCGCGACCTCGTCCTCGAGCGCCTCGAACGCGGCGCAGATGCGGTCGCGCAGCAGCGCGAACCAGATGGGAGCCTCTGCCTGCAGGCGTTCGACGGCTGTCGTATCGATCATGGTGGTGTCGCTTCAGGTTTCGGAAGGAGCCGGATGGGGAAACGCGCTGGTCTGCCGCAGGGCCTCGCCGAGGATCATGGCGGCCGTTACGGCGACGTTCAGGGAGCGAAGGCCGGGCTGCATCGGGACGACGACCCGGGCGTCGGCCGCCCGATGGACCTCCTCCGGCACGCCGGCGGATTCCCGTCCGACCAGGACGATGTCGTCCGGCCGGTAGGCGAAATCCGTGTAAGCGACCGCGCCTTTCGTGGTCGTCAGGATCAGCCGGCCCTCGCTCTCCTGCCGCCAGGCTTCGAAGGCACGCCACGAGATGTGCCGGGTGACCGTCACATGGGTGAGATAATCCATGCCCGAGCGGCGCAGGTTGCGGTCGGAGACGTCGAAGGCCGCAGGTTCGATGATCTCCACCGGCACGCCGAGACAGGCGGCCAGGCGCAGCATGGTCCCGGTGTTCTGTGGAATGTCGGGCTGGAAAATGGCGAGACGGGGCATGGGCCCGTCATCGGAGGAACGGGCTTCGCCGTCAAGGGAGCCGCAGGGCCATTCGCCCCGGCGGCATTTGCGCCACAAGCTGGAACAACTCCAATCCGGCTATGGACAGGCGGGCTTGGCCGTGCCAAAGAGCCACCGCGCGGCGACTCCCAGTCGCATTGCGCGCGCGTCGCCGCGCATGCTTGTTCCATTTTGGACCTCGTGTGCCAAATGCCTTGGTTCCCAAGGGATTGCCGATGCGCGGTTCTCGTTTTTTGATCAATGCTGGAGAGCCAAGTGGCCGAGACCACCACTCATGTCGCTGAGCCGACACGGCGCGATTTCCTCTACATCGCCACGGGCGCAGCTGCCGTCGTCGGCGGAGCCACCCTGGTATGGCCCTTCGTCCAGTCCCTGGCGCCCGACGCGGCGACGGTGGCGGCCGGCGCCCCCGTCGAGGTGGACCTGACCCCCATCGCCGAAGGGCAGATCGTCAAGGTTTTCTGGCGCGGCAAGCTGATCTTCATCCGTCACCGCACGGCCGAGGAGATCAAGGCCGCCGAGGACGTGAACGTGGCCTCCCTGCGCGATCCGCAGCCGGACTCGGCCCGCGTGAAGGAAGGCCATGCCCAGTGGCTCATCGTTTACGGCAACTGCACCCATCTGGGCTGCGTGCCGCTGGGCCAGCAGGGCGAGTATCACGGCTGGTTCTGCCCGTGCCACGGCTCGATCTTCGACACCTCTGGCCGCGTCCGCGGCGGCCCGGCGCCGATCAACCTGCCGATCCCGCCCTATACCTTCGCGTCCGACACCAAGATCGTGATCGGCCAAGAGGCCACGGCGTAACCTAAGCGACGATCAGGCGATATCATGAGCGACCATCCCACAACTTACGTTCCCAAGAGCGCCTTCGGTAAGTGGTTCGAGAGCCGCTTGCCCATCGCGGGCCTCATCCACTCGTCCTTCATCGCGTTCCCGGTTCCGCGGAACCTGACCTATTTCTGGACCTTCGGCGCCATCCTGGTGTTCATGCTCGTCGCGCAGATCGTGACCGGCGTGTTCCTGGCGATGTACTACACGCCGAACGCGGGCATGGCCTTCCAGTCCGTCGAGCACATCATGCGCGACGTGAACTACGGCTGGCTGATCCGCTACCTGCACGCCAACGGCGCGTCGATGTTCTTCGTCGCCGTCTACGTTCACATCTTCCGGAATTTCTACTACGGCTCCTATAAGGCGCCGCGCGAGGTTCTCTACATCCTCGGCGTGATCATCTTCCTCCTGATGATGGCCACCGCGTTCATGGGCTACGTGCTCCCCTGGGGCCAGATGAGCTTCTGGGGCGCCACCGTGATCACGAACCTCTTCTCGGCGATCCCGCTCGTCGGCGAGACCATCGTGAGCTACCTCTGGGGCGGCTACTCGGTGGGCAACCCGACCCTGAACCGCTTCTTCTCCCTGCACTACCTGCTGCCCTTCATGATCGCGGGCGTCGTGATCCTGCACATCTGGGCGCTGCACGTGCCGGGCCAGAACAACCCGACCGGCATCCCGATCAAGTCGGGCAAGGACGCGGTTCCGTTCACCCCCTATGCGACGATCAAGGACGTCTTCGCGGTCGTCGTGTTCATGATCTTCTTCGCCTACTGGGTGTTCTACATGCCCAACTATCTGGGCCATGCGGACAACTACATCCCGGCGAACCCGGCCGTGACGCCCGCGCACATCGTTCCCGAATGGTACTTCCTGCCGTTCTACGCGATCCTGCGCGCCATCCCGGACAAGCTCGGCGGCGTCATCGCCATGGGCTCGGCCATCGTGATCTGGGTGTTCATGCCCTGGCTCGACACCTCGAAGGTGCGCTCCACGGCCTACCGCCCGCTCTACAAGCAGTTCTTCTGGATCTTCGTGATCGTGTGCTTCCTGCTCGGCTGGCTGGGTTCCCGCCCGGCTGAGGGCTGGTACGTGATCGCCTCCCAGATCTGCACCGCCTACTACTTCGCCCACTTCCTCATCATTCTGCCGGTGCTCGGCTTCGTCGAGCGTCCGCTGCCGCTGCCGAATTCGATCCTCGAATCCGTCATGGGCGTGCAGAAGGGCGGGGCTGGGATTCCGGCCGGCGCCAATGCCGAGCCGCATTCCAAGGGCTGATGCGAGAGTCGAGGAAACACAAACAATGATGAAGCGTACTCTTCTCATCGCAGCCGCCGTTCTCGGCTTGTCCGCTCCGGCCTTCGCTGCTGGCGAGACCCCGGTCCCGCCGCAGCTCAAGTGGAGCTTCCAGGGGCCGTTCGGCAAGTTCGACCGGGCCCAGCTCCAGCGCGGCTTCAAGGTCTACCGGGAGGTCTGCGCCTCCTGCCATTCCTTGAACTACGTGGCGTTCCGCAATCTGCATCAGCCCGGCGGTCCGGAATTCTCCGAGGCCCAGGTCCGTGCACTCGCGGCGGAGTACAAGGTCCAGGACGGTCCGAACGAAGCCGGCGACATGTTCGAGCGTCCGGGCCGTCCGGCCGACCACTTCCCGGCTCCGTTCCCGAACGAGAACGCCGCGGCTTCCGCCAACGGCGGCAAGGCTCCTCCGGACCTGTCCCTGATGCCCAAGGCCCGCACCTACGAGCGCGGCTTCCCCTGGTTCATCACCGACGTGTTCCGGCAGTACTCGGAAAACGGCGCGGATTACCTCGTGGCGCTGCTCAACGGCTACGAGGAGCCGCCGCAGGGCTTCACGGTTCCTCAGGGTGGTCACTACAACCACTACTATCCGGGCCACGTGATCGCGATGCCGAAGCCGCTCAGCGACGGCCAGGTCGAGTATCCGAAGAACGAGGCCGGCCAACCTCAGGTCCCGGAAACCGTCGATCAATACGCTCGCGACGTGACGGCCTTCCTTACCTGGACGGCTGAACCGCACCTCGAGGCCCGCAAGCGCCTCGGCTTCCAGGTCATCCTGTTCCTGCTCGTCCTGTCCGGTCTGCTCTACTTCACCAAGAAGAAGGTCTGGGCCCGGGTGGGCGGCGAGGTCGAAGGGCACGCGACGCCTCCGATGACCCACAATCCCTAAGGATCAAGGCCCCGTCTTCCGGGGCCTTTTTCTTTTCGAGGTGACCTCGACCGGAGAGGCGTCCAGGCCGACCATCATGCTGCAGACCATCGCCGACGACATCTGGGGCAAGGATTGCCTCGCCTATCATGTGCAGCCCAGCCTGGAGCCTGAAACCCGGGCGGCCTTCGAGACAGTGCAGCAGGCCTTCGCCGGGCTCTGGCCGGGGCCCCTGCATGTGGGGCCCAAGCACGGGCTGCATGTCACCATCTATCCGCTCGTGACCGTCAAGGGCGGCTTCGACAAGGAGGCCTACTGGCAGAGCATCGCCCGGCAGAGCGAGAGCCTTCTGAAGGAGCTCTGCACGGGTCATCAGACCTTGGAGCTGCGCTTTTCCCGCCTCAAGGTGACGGACACGGCCATCATCGCGACGGCCACCGACGAGACAAGCCTCATCCAAGCCATCCGGGACAGGATCGTGCGCGAAATCCCTCCACCGCCGGGGGCAAGCCCGATCATCTACGACCTGATCCACTCCACGCTTGCACGCTACCGGACGAGCACCGCCATCCCGGACGAGGTGGTGGCACGCGTCGAAAGCCTGCCCGTCTCGATCACGGCGCCCGTCACGCGGATCAGGCTCGTTCGCGAGACGCTCTTTCCCTGCCTCGAAACGGACGAGATCGCGTCTATTCCCCTGCGGTGAGACGAGGCTCCGAGGATGGTTCGGACGCCGCCAAGGTGACGGCCTGGGGCGTCGGGCCTGCTTGCGCGACGGGATCGTAGGGATAGATGCGCTGGCTCCGGAGGAGGATGAGCGATTGCGCGATCAGCGACTCGCTATAGCGGATCTGCTCGCGGGTCAGGGCCGCGAGGATATGAGACTGGCCGATCGCCGCGGAGCAGCGTCGGGTGGCGTTGCCGGTCTTGTCGTTCATCAGGAAAGCATAATGTCCCGGTCGCCGCCCGCATTCACCTAGATGAATCGCGTGATCCCGATGCGGGACTTGGGACCCGGCCCGCACTCGTCTATGAAGCGGAACGGGCGGAAAGCCCAGGAACGGTGAGGGCGCGCGATGGCGAAGGCGGTTTTAGGCATCATCGGCGGGTCGGGGGTCTACGATCTGCCCGGGCTCGAGGACATGCGCGAAGAGCGCATCCGGTCTCCCTGGGGCGAACCCTCGGACGTGCCGCGCATCGGACGCATCGGCACGACCGAAATCGTCTTCCTGCCGCGCCATGGGCGCGGGCACCGCCTGTCCCCGTCCGACATCAACTACCGGGCTAATATCGACGTCATGAAGCGCGCCGGGGTCACGGACCTGATCTCCGTCTCGGCCTGCGGTTCGTTCAAGGACGAGTTCTATCCAGGCTTCTTCGTCCTGGTGGACCAGTACGTGGACCGCACCCACCGCCGCGAAAGCTCGTTCTTCGGCCGGGGCTGCGTCGCCCATGTGCCCATGGCCCATCCGGTCGGCCCCCTGCTGCGCCAGCACATCGCCGATGCCGCGGTGGCCGAGAAAATCCCGTTCACCCTCGGAGGCACGCTGGTGTGCATCGAGGGGCCGCAATTCTCCACCTACGCCGAGTCCATGACCTACAAGAAGCTCGGCTACGACGTGATCGGCATGACGGCCATGCCGGAGGCCAAGCTCGCCCGCGAGGCCGAGATCACCTACGCGACCATCGCGATGGTGACCGATTTCGATTGCTGGCATCCCGAGCACGACAACGTCGACGTGGCCTCCGTGGTCGCGGTCGCCCACCAGAACGCCACGAAGGTGGCCCGCCTGATTGCCCGCATCGCCCGCGACTTCCCGACCGAGCATGAGCCGTGCCCGGTGGGCTCCGACCGGGCCCTCGACGGCGCCATCATGACGGCCCCTTCAGCCCGCGACCCGGATCTTCTGAAAAAGTTGGATGCGGTGGCCGGGCGGGTGCTAAACCCTTGAGCGCGCGATCGCCGGATTCCTTCGGGAATGCTGCCGGCGAACCCACCCTTTTCGATACTCAGGCAGGCTTGACCTCATGGACCAGCGTCTCATCACCGACCTGAAGGCCGCAATCCGCTCGATCCCGGATTACCCGAAGCCCGGCATCGTGTTCCGGGACATCACGACCCTTCTGGGTGACGCCCGGGCCTTCCGTCGCTCCGTGGACGAGCTCGTCCATCCGTTCGCGGGCGGACGGGTCGACAAGGTCGCGGGCATCGAGGCGCGGGGCTTCATTCTCGGCGGCGCCATCGCGCATCAGCTCTCCTCGGGCTTCGTCCCAATCCGCAAGAAGGGCAAGCTGCCCCACGAGACGGTGCGCATCGCCTATTCGCTCGAATACGGCGTCGACGAGATGGAGATCCACACGGACGCCATCGGCCAGGGCGAGCGGGTGATCCTCGTCGACGACCTCATCGCCACGGGCGGCACGGCCGTCGCAGCGTCCCAGCTTCTGCGCCAGATGGGCGCCAACATCGTGGCGGCATGCTTCATCATCGACCTGCCGGATCTCGGCGGCGCCGCGAAGCTGCAAGACCTCGGGGTCGAGGTGCGAAGCCTCGTGAGCTTCGAGGGGCATTGAGGAATCATCGATGGCGAACGAGCGCCTCCTGGGAGCGCTGGACTTCCTGCGGGAGGCGGAGCGGCTCAAGAGCACCCTGCGCAGCGGCTTCACGTCCACGGGCCGGTCCGAGAGCACGGCCGAGCATACCTGGCGCCTGTGCCTCATGGCGCTGGTGTTCTCGGACGAGTTCGGGGACATCGACCCTTTGCGCCTCATCAAGCTCTGCATCGTCCATGATCTCGGCGAGGCCCTAAGCGGAGACATCCCCGCCGTTCTTCAGACGGAAAGGTTCGACAAGTCCGCTCAGGAAAGGGCTGACCTCAAGGAGCTGACCAGAGCCCTTCATCCCGCGAAGCAGGCCGAGATCCTGGCCCTGTGGGAGGAATACGAGGCGGCTTCGTCGCCCGAGGCCGTTCTCGCCAAAGGACTCGATAAGCTGGAGACGATTCTCCAGCACAACCAGGGCCGAAACCCTGTTGATTTCGACTACGCGTTCAACCTCGATTATGGGCGCAAGCATACATCCGCTCACCCGATTCTGGCCGAGATCCGTGTTCTGCTCGACGAGGAGACGCGAGTGCGGGCCGGAGGCTCGAAGACCCGCTAGCGCATCGTGCGGACCCAGAGGGCCGCTTCAGCGAAAAGTGGATCCGGTTTTCCGCATGAACGATGCGCTCTTCAAAGAGGTGGGAGCATCGG
>NZ_JAGPUP010000405.1:0-8269 GCF_018069605.1 Microvirga sp. HBU67558
ATGCCGCTCGTGGCGCTCTGGTACGAGGCCACGTCCCAGCCCTCGCCGCCGTCGATCAGGTCGGCCCCGGTGCCACCGTCGAGCCAGTCGTGGCCCGTGCCGCCGTTGAGAATGTCAGCTCCCGCACCGCCCGCAAGATCATCGTTGCCGGCACCGCCCTTGAACACATCGCCGCCGGCACCTCCATTGAGCGTGTCGCTGCCGTCATTGCCATTTAGGTAACCACTGCCATGAAGGACGTCGTCGCCGCTCGAGCCTGATACAATCTCTATCGCGTAATCGCCGGTATCATCGTGAACTTTCAGCTGGAGCCTGTAACCAGGATCTGGGAACTTGCCGTCCGGGCCCCTGGGCGCCCAGTAGGTATTTTCGTCCGGGCCCAGGACGAAGCCGAATTCGCGACCGTCCAAGAACTTTAGAATCCACTGACCATCCACTCTATCCAAAGTGTAGATGAGCTGATTGTTCTCGATGCCCGCGTAATGACTTAACCCGAGATACATAACTTCAGGGTTGGCCATCGCCCACCCCGAGGGAGGTTGCCAATTACCTGCCGTAGGCGGAGAGGCTGGGAACGGAAAGAAGCCCCCCTTGATCCCGTATGGTATGCCGTTCTCGGTCACGCCGTCGACTTCGTCACCGCTTGGCCTCGTAAAGAAGGTTTTGAAGATCATATTCGACGCCGTCATCCTCCCCAATCGAGGTGAAGATGGACCCGAACAGCCAGGTGGTGATTGCAGTCATCGCCTCATGGAGTTCCTCGTCGCTCAGCTCGTCCTCTTCATCATCCCCTGATCTCCCAGTGGAGCCGCCGCCCGAACTGCTGCCTCCTGAGCCGCCGCCCCATGCACCAACCTGAAACTCCAAGGAATTAACCTGAACCGCCGTAGCCCCCCGAGGACCATGGCCTCAAGCATCTCTATCGCTCTCGACAGATTGTCTGCCATTGATTTCTCCTGGTCTGCTTGCTGCAGTGGAGATCGCCCCCCATTCATGGACCCGTTGAACAGTCCTTCGAGCGTCCCACGGGAACAATGTTACAATATTCCTAGGTAGACGCAAGAGGCGCATGATGTCTCCGAGAGCACAAAGAATATTTCAACTTGTGAGGGAAAATACCGGTAAACTTTCACATGATTTCGAGAGCTTGAGGCAGGCGATTTAGGATCAAGTCTCCCGCCTCGACAGCCCTCTCCTCCACTAGACCGCTTCACGACTCACTCGCGTCTTCAAGCTTCGCGACTTGTCGGTTCGATTCGGACGGAAGCGCTGCAGTCACGAATTATCCCGGAAACCAGGGATTCCCTGGATTTCGGTGCTCTCAAGGACCTTTCCTCGGTTCCTGCCCCCTGCCCGCCCGATTGATGCGCCGGCACAACATCTGGGCTCCTTTTGACGGGACTCTCAGCCGGCGAAGCTTGGCCGGCCGAAAAACCCGGAACGGATTCTCAGAGGAGTCTCTGTGGCTTAGCTAGTTTTCCACATTCTTAACACTCTCCACACTATATATAGTTGGAACCGTGAGCCACGACACAAGTTCTTGACGTAAGGCTCGCAACACGACTAGCTTGCCGGGGTACCGACCAGAGACCGGTGACCGACCCGAATAGGCCGGTTGAAACTCCCCAGAGTGAGCGTCAGAGCCCCGTGGCAATCGCATTGCCGCGTGACCTGTGGCGCCTCGGGAAGGCCGTAACTCAGGCGTGTTGCGAGTGGCGATCCGGGAACAACGGATCGTTGGGGCGTCGAACAACAATTGTGGGCTGATGAGCTGCGGGGCAAATCGCGGCCATGGGGATGTTTTGTCCCCAGAACTTAGGAATGTGACCTATGCGGATCGAGCGGCGTTATACGAAAACCGGCCAATCGCCTTATTCCTCCCTCGCCTTCCGGCTCGCCACGAGCGAGATCCGCAATCCGGACGGCTCGGTCGTCTTCCGGCTCGAGAACATCGAGGTGCCGGAGACCTGGAGCCAGGTGGCGTCCGACGTGCTGGCCCAGAAGTATTTCCGCAAGGCCGGCGTTCCGGCCCGGCTGAGACGAGTCGAGGAGAACGACGTCCCGTCCTGGCTGTGGCGCTCCGTGCCCGACGAGGCGGCGCTGAGCGAGCTGCCGGAGGACCAGCGCCTCGGCTCCGAGATCTCGTCCAAGCAGGTCTTCGACCGGCTCGCCGGCTGCTGGACCTACTGGGGCTGGAAGGGCGGCTATTTCTCGTCCGAGGAGGACGCGCAGGCGTTCTACGACGAGCTGCGCTTCATGCTCGCCAACCAGATGGTGGCGCCCAACTCCCCGCAATGGTTCAACACCGGCCTGCACTGGGCCTACGGCATCGACGGTCCCGGCCAGGGCCACTTCTACGTGGACTACAGGACCGGCAAGCTGACCAAGTCGAAGTCGGCCTACGAGCACCCGCAGCCCCATGCCTGCTTCATCCAGGGCGTCGAGGACGACCTGGTGAACGAGGGCGGCATCATGGACCTGTGGGTCCGCGAGGCGCGCCTGTTCAAGTACGGCTCCGGCACCGGCTCCAACTTCTCCAAGCTGCGCGGCGAGGGTGAAAAGCTCTCCGGCGGCGGCCGCTCGTCCGGCCTCATGAGCTTCCTCAAGATCGGCGACCGCGCCGCCGGGGCCATCAAGTCGGGCGGCACCACCCGCCGCGCCGCCAAGATGGTGGTGGTCGACGTCGACCATCCGGACATCGAGAGCTACATCGACTGGAAGGTGAAGGAGGAGCAGAAGGTCGCCGCCCTCGTGACCGGCTCCAAGCTCGGCAACAAGCACCTCAAGGCCATCATGAAGGCCTGCGTGAACTGCGAGGCCGAGGGCGACGCCTGCTTCGATCCGGAGAAGAACCCGGCCCTGAAGAAGGAGATCAAGCTCGCCCGCCGGGTCATGATCCCGGACAACTACATCAAGCGCGTCATCCAGTTCGCCCGCCAGGGCTACACGGACATCGACTTCCCGATCTACGACACCGACTGGGATTCCGATGCCTACCTGACCGTCTCAGGGCAAAACTCCAACAACTCCGTGTCGCTCACCGACGACTTTCTGCGCGCGGTCGAGAACGATGCCGACTGGCACCTCACCGCCCGCAAGGACGGCAAGGTGGTGAAGACCCTGAAGGCCCGCGACCTGTGGGAGCAGATCGGCCACGCCGCCTGGGCGTCCGCCGATCCCGGCCTGCACTTCAACACCACCATGAACGACTGGCACACCAGCCCGGCCGGCGGCCGCATCCGCGCCTCGAACCCGTGCTCGGAATACATGTTCCTGGACGACACGGCGTGCAACCTCGCCTCCGCCAACCTGCTGCAGTTCTTCGACCGTCAGAACCACAAGCTCGACGCCGAATCGTTCGAGCATGCCTGCCGCCTGTGGACCATCGTGCTCGAGATCTCGGTCATGATGGCGCAGTTCCCGTCGAAGGAGATCGCGCAGCTCTCCTACGAGTACCGCACGCTGGGCCTGGGCTTCGCCAATATCGGCGGCCTGCTCATGACCATGGGCCTGCCTTACGATTCCGACGCCGGCCGCGCGCTCGGCGGCGCGCTCACGGCGATCATGACCGGCGTGTCCTATGCGACCTCCGCCGAGATGGCCGGTGAGCTCGGGCCGTTCCCGAACTACAAGGCCAACGCGAAGCACATGCTGCGCGTGATCCGCAACCATCGCCGCGCCGCGCACGGCGAGGCCACGGGCTACGAGGGCCTCGCGGTCAACCCGGTGCCGCTCGATCACGCCTCCTGCCCCGACCAGGATCTCGTCGTCCATGCGAAATCCGCCTGGGACAAGGCCCTGCAGCTCGGCGAGAAGAACGGCTACCGCAACGCGCAGGCCACCGTGATCGCGCCCACCGGCACGATCGGCCTCGTGATGGATTGCGACACCACCGGCATCGAGCCCGATTTCGCGCTCGTGAAGTTCAAGAAGCTCGCCGGCGGCGGCTACTTCAAGATCATCAACCGGGCGGTGCCCGACGCCCTGCGCGCGCTCGGCTACCGCGAGCATGAGATCGCCGAGATCGAGGCCTATGCGGTCGGCCACGGCTCCATGCGCCAAGCCCCCGCCATCAACCCGGGCTCGCTTCGCTCCAAGGGCTTCTCGGACGAGAAGATCGACGCGGTGGAGAAGGGCCTGAAATCGGCCTTCGACATCAAGTTCGTCTTCAACCGCTGGACCCTCGGCGAGGACTTTTTGACCGGCACGCTCAAGGTGCCGGCGGACAGGCTCAACGATCCGTCCTTCGACCTGTTGTCCTTCCTCGGCTTCTCGAAGGCCGACATCGAGGCCGCGAACATCCACATCTGCGGAGCGATGACGCTCGAAGGCGCGCCGTTCCTCAAGGTGGAGCACTACGCGGTGTTCGACTGCGCCAATCCGTGCGGCAAGATCGGCAAGCGCTATCTCTCGGTCGAGAGCCACATCCGCATGATGGCGGCGGCCCAGCCGTTCATCTCGGGGGCGATCTCCAAGACGATCAACATGCCCAACGACGCCACGGTCGAGGATTGCAAGAACGCCTACATGCTGTCCTGGAAGCTGGCGCTGAAGGCCAACGCGCTCTACCGCGACGGCTCCAAGCTCTCGCAGCCGCTGAACTCCGCCCTCATCGCCGATGAGGACGAGGATGCGGAGGACGCGGCCGAAACCCTCGCGGCCCTCCCGGCCGCGGCGAAAGCCGCGCACGTGTCGGAGAAGATCGTCGAGAAGATCGTCGAGCGCGTGGTGGCCCTGCGCGACCGCGAGAAGATGCCCGACCGCCGCAAGGGCTACACCCAGAAGGCCGTGGTCGGCGGCCACAAGGTGTACCTGCGCACCGGCGAGTACGACGACGGACGCCTCGGCGAGATCTTCATCGACATGCACAAGGAAGGCGCCGCCTTCCGGGCCATGATGAACAACTTCGCCATCGCGATCTCGCTCGGCCTGCAATACGGCGTGCCGCTGGAGGAATACGTGGAGGCCTTCACCTTCACGCGCTTCGAGCCGGCCGGCTTCGTCCAGGGCAACGAGCGCATCAAGTCCGCGACCTCGATCCTCGACTACGTGTTCCGCGAGCTCGCGGTCTCGTATCTCGCCCGCAACGACCTCGCCCACGTGGACCCGTCGGAAGCCGGCCCCACCACCATCGGGTCGGGCGAAGCCCAGTCGAAGGCCCCGGAGCCCGCGCCCGCCACGGCCATCGTGTCCCGCGGCTTCACCCGCGGCTCCGTCGACCGCCTCATGCTCATCCCGGGCGGCGGCGGCAGCGCCGGAAGCGTGACGCAGCGCTCGCCTGGACTCACGGTCGGCGCGAACGCCCTGAAGGGCGAACTCGCTCAAGCCCCCGTGCAGGTGGAGGAGCAGGTCGGCGAAGCCGAGATGTCCAAGCTCGCCTTCGCGGCCCCGACCGTCGCCGACCGGCGCGCCGAGGCCAAGATGAAGGGCTATGTCGGCGAATCCTGCCCCGAATGCGCGAACTTCACGCTGGTCCGGAACGGGACGTGCTTGAAGTGCGATACGTGTGGCAGCACCACGGGGTGCTCGTAAGAGCTCCGGATCTAAATTAAAACTGCTCTAAGTAGATATAAAATAGGCTTGGCTCAGAAGGCCAAGCCTATTCTTTTTGGGAGCACCTGAACTTGCATTAACTATTTACGAATCATCTGCTGATATGCAAATGTTCTGTAAATGTTCCGGTGATTCATGGCTGAGAAAAGCGCCATAGAGTGGACTGACGCTACTTGGAACCCGGTGACGGGGTGCACCAAGATTAGCGCAGGGTGCGACAACTGCTATGCAGAGCGCTTTTCTGAGCGTTTCCGTGGCACTCATGGCCACCCGTTCGAAACTGGCTTCGACTTAACTTTGCGCCCAGCTCGTTTGGAGCAACCTCTGACTTGGCGTCAGCCAAAGATGATTTTCGTAAACTCGATGTCAGATCTTTTCCATAAAGAGGTCCCGAAATCGTTTATCGAGAAAGTGTTTGACACTATGGAACGTGCACATTGGCATACGTTCCAAGTTCTAACTAAGCGATCATCGCTGATGCGGAACTTTCTCAAACAAAGATATACTTCGGGCCAAGGCCCCGCTCACATTTGGTGTGGGGTTTCGATTGAAGACGGCACAAAAACTTCTCGACTTCTCCATCTTCAAGATAGTCCAGCAGGAGTAAGGTTCCTCTCAATAGAGCCTCTAATCGGCCCGGTCGGATCTCTTAATCTTACAGGCATTGATTGGGTAATCGTTGGGGGAGAGAGCGGCCCAAGAGCACGTCCAATGGATCCCCAATGGGTTCGGGACATCCGAGATCAATGTAAAGCCGCTCATGTCCCCTTCTTCTTCAAACAATGGGGTGGACAGCGACCTAAATCTGGTGGGCGGACTCTAGACGGACGTGAGTGGAGTGAGTTTCCATCAACCATACCAGAGGTTGCACGAGTCGCCGCAGAATGAGTAAACGTCCTAAAGACAATAGCGTTGGACCGTGGGCAGTAGAGAAGTTGGAGTCATTACGAAGGGGTCTGGGATACTGGACTACTTACCTCAAGAACCAGCCTTATTGGCAAAAGATCTATATAGATGCATTTGCTGGTCCGGGTTTGTCCGTTGTTCGAACTAAACCCAAGGACGATCAGGAACAGTTACCTGTAATTGGGGACCTTTTTTCCAGTACCGTTGACGAGGCAGATCCAGTTGAGGAGGAGGTAAAATACCTCAAAGGATCTCCCCGTGTAGCTCTCGACCTTCCGAACCCTTTCGATCTTTACATCTTTGTAGAACGTGATCTTCCGCGCCTTAGCGAACTCGAAAGTCTCAAAGAAGAATATCGAGGAAAGCGGAATATCGATATCCGCCCGGGTGACGCCAACAAGGTACTTCTCGACCTCCTGAAAAGCGGCTTCAGTAGGCGCACCCATAGAGCCTATGCGTTCCTCGATCCATTCGGATTACAGATGCCTTGGTCAACTATCCAAGAACTAGCTGCAACCAAGGCTATCGAAGTGATGATTAATTTCCCAATGGGAATGGCAATCAGACGGATGATGCCGAGATCCGGCGATGTTCCAGAAGGATGGGGCATTTCGCTCGATACGTTCTTTGGATCACCTGATTGGCGCAAGTATGCATATGAGGAAACGACGGACTTATTAGGAGCAAGAACAACAAAAATTTTAGACTCTGAGGTTCGTCTTTTGGAGTGGTATCGCTCTCGCTTAGAGAGCGAATTTGGCCACGTCTCTGAGGCCCAACTTATTACCAACACGCGCGGTGGACGGCTTTACTATCTCATATGGGCCGGGCCACATACGGCAGGCTTAAAAGGTGCCAATTACATTTTGACTATGAAGGCTCGTGGAGGCCCAAAGCGTCAAAACTAGGTGCATCTCACGAGACGATTATAACGAAAACGACAACACTCATGCACACGAGCACAACCTCCCCCTCCTAACAGATTGACGCGAAAATCCAGCACCTGAATAACTAACGCTGCGAGACGCTGGCGCGGGTCTGGGCTCTCATTCGGCAGGCCGTGCCTGATGCGGTCGAGGCGTTGGAGCGGAGCGCTGATGCACCGCAGAGTACAACGTACGGCAGAAGTTCACAGCCACAATTCGACTCCTGGTTGCGTGTCAGTTAAGCTTTCAACTCGACGCAGCAACTAACACAGGAGGGGCATATGGCTGGACGTTTCCAAATCAGATGCATCAATAAGGATGATCGCAGAAACGTTTATGAGTGCATCACCCACGTCGGCGGAGTTGGCACAACACACTGGCGACTAGCTGTGGAAGATGTCATCCAGCGCATCGAGAGCGGCGCAGAGAGCTTTGATGTGAGCCGCCCCCAAGGCGACACGGTCGATGTGATCGTAGCAACCCGCTCAGAACGCAAATATCTTAAAACCAAGGCCGATGGTGGTGAGCCTAACAATCTCTTAAGCCTCCCAGAGTGCTCTGTTTAAGCGCTCACCAACATCAATAAAGCCGTCATGGCCGGGCTTGTCCCGGCCATCTCGCTCTGAAAAGCGCGGCGCTCCAAGCCATCGGGATCACCGGCACGAGGCCGGTGATGACGTGCGGAGGGTCTGTGCAACGATATGTTCTTCTTTTGTTCTTGACAATCCTCCTAACCTGGGCTATATCATTGGGCAGATCGGTTCCGACGAGGGGCGCGCTCGAGGCGTTCGTAGCGGAGGGAACCGGCACGGTCCCGCGGCAGGCCTCGCAAGCTTGTCGGCGGGAGGCCCTTGGTGCTTCGGGCTGCCAAGTCTAAACGCCTA
>NZ_JAGPUP010000406.1:0-8364 GCF_018069605.1 Microvirga sp. HBU67558
CAATCCGCCTTCACCAAGCTCATGATGGTTCCCGTCCCAGCATGATGAATTCGCCAGCAGTATCGGAAAGATGGAGAGCACTCTTATAGCCCAGGAGGATCTCCATGTCCCAGACACGCTTTACGAAAGAGTTTCAGGATGAGGCTGTGCGGCTTGCTCTGACCAGCGGCCGCAGCCGACGGGCGATTGCCGCGGATCTCGGGGTCGGCCTGTCGACTCTGCGCCACTGGATCGACCGCCGCCGCGAGCGCCAGATCGATGATCCGCCTGAAGAGCGGCAGGAGGACATGGCGGCCGAGTTGAAACGGCTGCGGCGCGAGAACGAGATCCTGCGCCAGGAACGCGAGATCCTGAAAAAGGCTACGGCTAATGGCATGGACCGGCCGTGCTCCCGGGTGGAGCATGGAAGGGCGGGATTATCCTGCAGCGAAGGAGCCATGCCATGTCACATCAGACCACGACTGAGGCCGTCGCCACCATCGGGATCGACCTTGGTAAGAACACTTTCCACCTGATCGGCATGGATGCCCGCGGCAGGATCCTGCTGCGCCGGAAGGTCTCGCGCGGGCAGCTGCAATCCTGCATGGCCAACCTGCCGGCGTGTCTGATCGGAATGGAGGCTTGCGCCGGGGCTCATCATGTTGGGCGCCAACTCGCTGCCCTCGGCCATGACGTGCGCCTGCTGCCGGTCCAGTACGTGAAGCCGTTCCTCAAAGGACACAAAAACGACTACCGCGATGCCGAGGCCATTGCCGAGGCGGTCCAGCGCCCGACCATGCGGCCGGTGCCGCTGAAGTCGGCCGAGCAACTTGATCTGCAAGCCCTGCACCGGGTGCGCCGCCGCCGGATCGGCCAGCGCACGGCGGTGATCAACCAGATCCGCGCCTTCCTGCTCGAATGCGGCCTTCCGGTGCGTCAGGGGCTTGCGGGCTTGCGCGAGGCCCTTCCCACCCTTCTGTCTCAACGCACGGACGTGCTCTCGCCGCGGATGATCCACCTGATCGAGGATCTATCGGAGGATTGGCGGCAGTTGGACGAACGCATCGAGACGCTCACCCGGGACATCACGGCCCTGGCGCGAGAGGACGTGGGCTGCCGGCGGTTAATGGATATCCCAGGCATCGGGGTGATCACCGCCAGCGCCATGGTGGCGGCGGTCGGCACCGGAGCCGCGTTCGCCAAAGGCCGCGACTTCGCCGCTTGGCTGGGGCTGGTGCCGAAGCAGATCTCAACTGGCAATCGCACCATCCTGGGCGGACTCTCCAAGCGTGGGAACCGCTACTTGCGCACCCTGTTCGTGGGCGGCGCGCAAGCTATTCTGCAGCACCCACACAACTGGCAAAGACACCGCTTTGGAGACTGGTTGACAGCCGCGGGGACTAGGCTGCACCGGAATGTGCTGGCTGCCGCGTTGGCCAACAAGTTGGCGCGCATCGCCTGGAGCGTGTTGTATCGCGAAAGGGGCTATGACGTGGGGATTGCCACCCAAGTGCCGTAAGGCCGCGTTCATGACAGGCGTTTCGGCTATCGAGTTCCCCCGAGGTTTGCGGGAAGGATGTGACAGGATGGATGAACGGTCGCCCTGCGCACTGGAAGCCTGAGCGAAAAAATGGCCCGTTGAGGTCTCACCGCTAAAAAGGCCCAGTGCGCGCGGATTTCCATGATGGCCCGGAGCAGGTGCTCCACCCAGAGGCCGGATAGATTGATGCAAACCGTCTCTCATCCAATCTGAAGCAGCCCTCTTGCAACGCACGGCCGGTCCATAGATTTTTTCGCCAAGGAGGGAAGTCGATGAAGTTTCAGTTCATCGATGTGGCGAAAGAGAGCTTCCCCGTCACGCGCCTGTGCCAGGTTCTCCAAGTGAGCCCGAGCGGCTACTTCGCCTGGCGATCTCGTCCAGCGAGCCCACGCCAACGGGAGGACCTGATCTTGCTGGCCCACATCCGCTCGGCCTTTGCCCTCTCGCATGAGACCTACGGCAGCCCGCGGATGACCCGCGAGCTGCAGGATGAGGGCTTGGAGGTTGGTCGGCGCCGGACCGCCCGGCTGATGCGCGAGAACGGCCTCAAGGCCCGACAGAAGCGCCGGTTCACGCGCACCACCGACAGCCATCACGCCTTCCCGGCTGCGCCCAATCTCCTCGAGC
Source organism: Microvirga sp. HBU67558 (assembly GCF_018069605.1). Classification (NCBI taxonomy): domain Bacteria; kingdom Pseudomonadati; phylum Pseudomonadota; class Alphaproteobacteria; order Hyphomicrobiales; family Methylobacteriaceae; genus Microvirga; species Microvirga sp. HBU67558. The sequence continues at coordinate 2,147 of NZ_JAGPUP010000406.1, forward strand.
AGGACTTCTCGGCCGGGCGTCCAAACGAGAAATGGGCCGCAGACATCTCGTACGTATGGACGAACGAGGGCTGGCTCTATCTGGCCGTGATCTTGGACCTGTTTGCCCGGCGGGTGGTCGGCTGGGCGGTCAGTGACAGCCTCCACAAGGAACTGGCGCTCGAGGCGCTGCGCAAGGCTCTGGCGATCCGAAGACCCGGTGAGGGGCTCACGCATCACGCGGACCGCGGCAGTCAATATTGCTCAACAGCCTACCAGGCCGAGTTGAGGAAACACGGCATCCGGATCTCGATGTCGGGGAAAGGGAACTGTTATGACAATTCGGTGGTCGAGACCTTCTTCAAGACATTGAAATCCGAACTGGTCTGGCGCACGGTCTTCCAGACGAGGGCCGAGGCCAAGCAGGCGATCGGCCGTTGCATCGACGGCTTCTACAATCCCGTCCGGGGTCATTCGACGCTCGACTACCTCAGTCCTGTTCAGTTCGAAAGGCTGGCTAGATAGCTACCAAACCGCTCTCCACTTAAGCGAAGCAACTCCAAAAGGAACTTAGCACCATTGTACGGACGATCAAGGACGGCACGATCAGGAGCGCAGCGGCCGCGACCGGCGCAATGATAGCTCCGAGCACCCCGGTGGCCATGGTCGGCGGGCCCATGCCAGTCATGCCATTCACGATACCGGCAAGGAAGAAGGTCAGGCCTATGGAGGACATGAGCCATATGAAGAGTTTGGACATGCTCCATTGCCCCACCGGCCGATGAACGGCGCAAACTGGGAGTTTCATATCCAGCCTTCGTTCATGCCAAAGGCCGGCGTGGTTCGATGCCGCCGGACTGGCGGTAATCCGGGGGATGAGATCGTCCAACTATGTGGCTCGACTGTTGACGTCGCTTGCGTGTGTCATGGCGCGAGGCCTCCATGTCTAAAACGACGCGGATCGCTTACAGCGCAAGTTCCTGGTGCAGACAGTCGCTGGCGATCCAACCTACGGTCAGCCGAGCGAACGGGTCCCGGATCACGGCCAGACACAGCCGCCCCCAGTCGTCGACGCGTAAGAGATATCCGCCGCTGTTTCCGGCTCGGGCCCTCGGCTGAGAAGTCTTTCTCGATCAGGCTGCGACGGCCTGTCAGAGCGCGCAGGACTGCCTCCTCCTGAAACTCTTCCATTAAAACGTGTGTGGCCCGTGGGGACCCTCCTGAGTTAATGAAGTGTTCGCCATCCTTCAGAAACGAGTCTCTGCCTCGAACATCATCTCCAAGCTTGCTCAGCATGTTGACGTACCAGTGTTCCGAAGCACCCACGATCTTGGGCTCACGGCATTTTGCGCTTTTGTAGTTATCAGTTCACGAGGTTATCTTTGGCGCCTGCACGTCGATCGTGCAGTGCTTATAGCATGCCTGTGGATTGAACAGGTCACGATGCTGCGACCTTCCTCGGCGTGTGTACGATCGTTGGTTGGCCTGTTACTGGCTCGGCAGGCTGACGGCCACACAATGCAGACTCTAACTGCGCTTGATCCAATTCTCCCTCCCAGCGAGCTACCACGAGCGACGCCACCGCGTTACCGATCAAATTCGTTAGTGCCCTGCATTCTGACATGAAGCGGTCAACGCCTAGGATCAGAGCCATGCCAGCAACGGGAACGCTCGGGACGACGGAGAGCGTAGCGGCGAGTGTGATGAAGCCGGCCCCCGTCACACCTGCTGCGCCCTTCGAGGAAAGCATCGCAACGAGCAGCAGGAGAACCTGATCGCTAATTGAGAGATCCACGTTCGTCGCTTGGGCGATAAAAAGAGCGGCGAGCGTCATGTAGATGTTGGTGCCGTCCAGGTTGAAGGAATACCCAGTCGGAATGATGAGGCCCACGACGGAACGCTTGGCACCAGCCTTTTCCATTTTTTCCATGAGTGATGGGAGCGCGGCCTCCGAGGAAGATGTTCCGAGGACTAGCAGCAGCTCTTCCTTGATGTAACGGACGAGAGAAAAGATCGAGAAGCCATTGTAACGGCAAACCGCACCTAGAACCCCGAATACGAAGAAGAAGGCCGTGATATAAAATGTCCCGACCAGCAACGCGAGGTTGATCACAGAGCCGATACCATACTTGCCTATGGTAAAGGCCATCGCGCCGAAAGCGCCGATCGGTGCGGCCTTCATCAGGATGCTGACGAGCTTGAAGATGGGCGCGGTGAGGGCCTCAAGGAGGTCAACGACCGGCTTGCCCGTCTCTCCAACCATGGCCAACGCTATACCGAAGAGGGCCGAGAAGAACAGTACCTGCAGGATGTCGCCTTCCGCAAAGGCCCCAACAATCGTTCCCGGGATGATATTCATTAGGAAAGCCGTCACCGATCGCGCGTGGGCCTGGGCGGCATAAGTACTCACGGCTTGGACATCAAGTGAAGCCGGATTGATGTTGAGGCCGGCGCCAGGCTGAACGACATTGGCGACAATGAGGCCGACGATCAGGGCGAGCGTTGAGAACGTGACGAAATAGACCATCGCCTTGCCAACAACCCGGCCCGCCTTATGGGGATCGTTCATGCCAGCAATGCCGGTCGTAACGGTCAGAAAGATAACGGGCGCGATAATCATCTTGACGAGCTTGATGAAGGCATCGCCGAGAGGCTTCATGTTTTCACCAACGCCTGGATAGAAATGGCCGAGTGCGACGCCGAGGGTGATTGCGGCAAGCACCTGCACGTAAAGCTGGGCATAGAAACGCTTGCGAGGCACAAGGTTGGCGCTTTGGGCTTGTGGGGTAAGCATAAAGTTCTCTCCCTAACCTGATCGGGGCGGGCTCTTCGTCCCTTCCCGGGCTTCTCCTGTTGCGGCGCTCCGGTCGAACGCGGCTGCGATTCCAATTGCAAGAGCCGTGCCAAAACACACAACAAGCGAACCGCCGGGTTCTCAGGCATTTCGGAAGCGCAGCGCAGTACGCTTGTGCGGATTTCGGCACTCTCTGCCTCCCCCCTGGCGACAATCCGCACCAAGGTCCCTCAAGTTCGTCAACAATCAGTCTGGAGAACGCGATGGCAGAATACAGCCTTGACAAGGGCTCGCTCCGGCGCGCCCGATTGCTGTTTCCAGGCAGATCGGCCGGCGGTCAAACTCTCTGGCTTGTCGTTTTGTTCGCACTCCGTGACGCGGTCGCCGAATGGCATATGAAACCTCGGTCGTATCCGCTGAAAGAAGCAGGGCTGAACTAAGACAAATGAGACCCGTGCGCGGGTACCCCGACCTGTGGCTGCTTTGGTGATCAGATGGAGCCGCGGGGCATGACGGTGGCGGTTCCATCGCACGCAGTCGGATTGGACACGAAGTTCATTGCAGATCCCGTACCCCATCGTTGCTCGCCGGATCGTCTATCGGAGGTGGTCGAACGGTCCTTGCTGGATCAGCACCTCCTTGGCATCTTGGCTGTTTGGTGGCGGAACGTTGTTGGTATCAGGTGCAATGGATGCAACTTTGATTGCTTCGACCGCGCACTTGGACGAGGAGGGTGCCCGGGCTTGACCCAGATGAAGCAATTTGATCTACGGCTTCAAAATTCATGTCGCGGCGGATGTCGAGCCGCGTCTCGTTGAGGGTCTAGAAGGTGACACCCGACGACGTCAACAACGGGCGTGCTGGCGAAAACGTCCCGCTGTATGACCCCGGCGCCGTTTCCGCGGACAGTGCGTAGCGCGGAACACCTTTTGCCTCTACGGTGCGGCTCGGAGGGCGGATACCCGCGCATGGTCCAGACAGGCGCGTGGGGTCAGCTTAGTGCCGATTCCTAACGCAAGCTGCGGATTTAGTACCATCACATTCATTATCTGCGCTGCCGGATCGAGAAGATCTTCGGCGCCTGGAAACATAGCTACGACCCACGACGCCTGCGCTATCTCGGACTGGCGATAGCGGCCCTGCAGACTAGGCTGGTTTCCGTCCATAAACGTGCGCATTTCGGAGCATGCACAATAGGTTGTGCCGAGTTGGAGCGGCTTTGACGAGGCTAGGCAGGGTGAAGAGCGCTGAGTGTTTACAAAAATGGTGTCGTGGGCGCGGTTAGGCGCTCGTCCCGAGGGCCGACTGTGGCCGGCGTGACGCAATCGGGATGCCGGCTCGGTTCAGGTCGCTGTGAGGCGAGTGAAGAGAACGAGGTTGTAGGCCACGACCGAGGACCAGACATAAGCTTTGAAGTGATCAAGGCCGCGCCAGGTGCAACGCGCCAAGCCGTAGGCGCGTTTGAGGCACGAGATGCCGGCTTCGATGCCGGCGCGAAAGTTGCGCAGCTTGCGATAGACCACTTGCTTCTGACCATGGCCTCGATTCTGAGGCCGGCTTTCTTGTGGAAGGCCATGTCGCGGGCGCCCCACGCCTTCGCTGTGGCCAGGTTGTTGCGCGTGGCAAAGCCGCCATCGGCTGCCGCTTTCCGGGGCGCTTGGCCATAGAAGGCGATGTGGCGCGCCAGCATCGGCAGCAAGCGGTCGCTGTCGGCCGGGTTACCGGCTTCGATCACCAGATCGAGGATCATGCCACTCCTGCCGGTGGTCAGGTTGAGTTTGTGGCCGTACTCGGTGTCGCGGCTGCCCTTGACGATGATATCGGCATGCTCTTCGAACAGGCTCACCACCCTCCCGCCGGCGGGGACCGGCTCACCTGCCAACACCCGCCGCTCGCTCTGTCTGATGATGCGTTCGATCAGCGGCCGATAATGACGAACCTGAACTTGCCACAGGGCGATGGGCGGCGTGCTTGCCACCGCCAAACGCTCGCTCGCCTGCTCCAGATCGGCCAGGGTCGTGCGCGTGATGGCGATCAGCTCGCGGTAGAGTTGGACCCGATTGGGTCAACTGCGCGTGAACTGGATCTTGCGGGCCCGCTTCTTGGCCGCGCGGCCATGATCGCGCCATGAGCCGGCGCCGCCGACCAAGAAATCGGCTCGCTTCAGAAGGCGCGCCATAATCCGCACGGCATCCCACAGCAGGCTGCTGTCGCTCGGCTCGTGCATGAGGGCCGCGGTCACCGTGCTGTCCAGCCGGACCACCGCGCCGTCTTCGAGCTTCACCTGCCGAGCGACCGACAGCAGGGCCCGATTGATCTGCTCCCAGGTCTCGGACCGGATTGCACTGATCGTCTTTTGCAGCACCGACTTCTGCGGGCTCCACGACCACGGCAGGCGGGCAAAAGCGCGAAACGAAGCGGAGTCCTCAAGGTGGAAGGCCAACTCCTGATAGCTGAGTTGCCGGTACTGCTTGAGGATCGCACAGCGCAGCACGGCTTCAGCGGGCAGGCCTTGCCGTCCTGTCGCTTTGATGCCGCCCCGACACAGGTCTCGCGCCACCACGCTCAGCAGATCGCAATGCTCATCCAGCCATTGCGACATTGCCTTCAACTCGCAGCCGATCTCGTGCGTGGCGAAACGATCGAATATGCTGGCTTGGACGGTGCGTTCCTGGCGCATTGTCGGCTCCGGCGGTGGCAGGGCTTTGGGCTCAGTGGCATGATCCAAGATACCTGAAACCGCCGGGCCTTGCTCGCGCAAAGCTATGATTCACGTAATGAAGTCAAACGTTTGCCGTTTGTGGATGAAAACTAGGCTAGCGGCAATCGCCTGCAATCTGAAGCGAGCCGCGGTGGTCCTGGTGCCGCATGCGGTCCGATCAAAGGCAAAATGTGCCGGAAGGCATACCACACCGTCGTGCAGACTACTGAGCCCCGTCAGGCGAGATGGGTTAAGCAGAATGCCCTTCTCGGCGCGGGTCGCTACCGCAAGATTTCAGCCCGCAACAGGTCTCATGAAAAATTCATCTAATGATCTTCACGGGATGCCGATAGCGGAGACGCCTGCATGACGGAAGAAGCTGACGATCATCTCGGGGTGACGTTTGAGGCGGCCGAACTCGCGACGGGCGAGCCGATGCAGCTCATCGACTGAGTCGGGCGGCGCGTTTGCCATGGCCCCCTTGACGATGGCGTTGCACTGCTCCTCTGGGTTCAGCTCTGGCGCATAGGCCGGCAAGTACGCCACTGCATAATCCTGCGTATGCGCTGAGATGAAGTCCCTTGTCGCCCGTGAGCGGTGGGCATTGAGCTGATCCCAGACCACCAGCAGGGGCGCACCGACCTTGCGGCGGAAGAAGCGCAGGGCCTGAATGACACAGCGGCTCGAGATGGAGGTGCGGAAATGGCGCGCATACAGCTGTCCGTCCGGCGTAATCGCCACGATG
>NZ_JAGPUP010000407.1:0-8379 GCF_018069605.1 Microvirga sp. HBU67558
TCTCCCAGCGTGGATGGGCCAGCAGGAACAGCAGCACGTCGGTCGTGCGGTGGGAGCCGAGGTTGGCCATGATCGCATAGACCCGCTCGGTCGTGCTCGGGATCCAGGTCTCAACGTGCTCCAGAAAGTCGACCCAGTGGGCACCGCCGCGACCAGGATAGGGATGCGTGAAGGCTTCACCGGTTGCGGGACGAAACTCGCCAAAGACATAGCCTTTGGCGGGCCGGCCGTAGTCGATCTCCTGCTTCGCGCGCTCGGCCGGTCGCGTTCGGCTCTGCACCAGCGCACGACCCGCGTAGCTCTTCGCGCTCACCGGTCCCATTTCGTCGAGACAGACGACCCAAATGCCCGCAGGCAGTGCGGTGTAGAGCGTTTCGAGCGCCCCTTTTTCGGCGAAGGCCGGATCGACCCGCTCGCCGCACCAGGTCCCGTGTTTGCGCCAGCGCAGGCCTTCGTGGAGCAGGATCTCGTCGATGCGGCTGCGCTGCATCGCGATGCCCTTCACCTCATGCAAATAGGCCGCCAGCCGATCCAGGGTCCAGGCGGCAAACGGCAGCCCGAGGGTCTCTGGCTTCGTGAGCGCCGTCGCGATCACGGTGGCAGTCTGTTCGGCCGAATACGTCGGTGGGCGGCCTGAGCGGGATCGGTCCTTGAGGGCTTCCAGTCCCTCCGCATTGAAACGGTGAATGCGCTTGCGCACGGTCTCGCCGTCGAGGCCGACCCGGGCTGCAATCGCCGAGGCGCTCTCGCCGCAACTGGCGCGCCAGATCACTTGCGCTCGTTGCACCCTCTGGGCCGGAGCCGTCTGTGAGTGAGCCAGGCGCTTGACGGTCGCGAACTCGTCAGCGGCTAGGTGCCGTAAGCAGACTGGCGCCATGGGTCGCCTCCGCTATTGGATCAGCGGGAGACGCCATTATACCCCTCTACCTACCGGATACACCACTTAGCCTTGCCCTGAAAACACAACTTTGTGCAACGCAAGAACGATGTTTGCTGGAAATGAAATTGTACGATCTTGACTAAGCTCTGAATCGAGCCGTTCAAGAATAATCTCTTGTGTGGTTTGAGATACGAAACGTCTAACCCATCCGATGCGTGAGTTTTGCTCATCTGCCACATGATACAAATTGTCGGTACTCTGATATAAGATATCGTCAACAAAGTCTGGACGCACTTGCACGACCACGTAATCGCCCTGAACAATTGGCAGACGTGGATGAACCCAGACCATCTCCCCAGGTTCGTAGCGAGGGCTCATCGACGAGCTATATACATACAGCGCATACGCGCCAAACACCCCTCGTAAGGGTTCCGGACACCATGTTTCGGCAATTGGACGTTCGGTGAGTATAACTCGGCCATCAGGTGGAATTGTGGGCATGGTAAATCCGAACACGGGTAATCGTGTGACTGTTTGAGGAGCCTGTTGATGTAAAGGTTTGCTTTCGCCACTCAGTGTGGGGCGCATTGCGGCGCTTCGTCTTGCACGGTGGGCGGCGCGGGGCTCAGCCTTATTCTCCCGCTGCTCGCTATTAGCACTGTCCGAGATCGGGTTGGGACCGTGACCGTACAGCAACCACTCGGGAGATGTGCCCAAAAAAGCTGCATATTTCTCTGCGCTGGCTCTATTAAGCTTGCGGTGTCCGTTCTCATGCGAAGTGAAAGTCGGAATCTGAATACCAGAGGCCCGTGCCGCAGCGGCGGCCGATGGGTATCCGCGATGGCGGCGTAGCATCTTCAATCGTTCACTTGGCAGCATTGATTTCGTTCTCGATGTATTGATCAATACAGAGTGCTATCAGATTACGCTTGGAGTAGAAAGACTCTTGGTCGCTGGAAGGCCGCTTGGCGCAGAGCCAGTCTGGTCAGCGGGAGAGTGTACTCGAACCGGAGCAGGCTCTCGCCCTTGTAGGGAGAGGCGGACAGGAAGCCGGTATAAGCGGCTTCCCGGGTGGGGTTCCGGAGGGGCCCCTCATTTCGCTGACTGGCGGGTCCCTATCAGAGATCATCCGCACATTCGAGAATGATCGTTAGGTCAACTCTTCCCTTGCGTCACCCCTCCGGCATCTTCCAGGGCACATAGGAGATGAAGGCCAGACGGATGAATAGTAGCGTCAGCGTTCGCTGCGTTGAGATCTCCATCGCTTTTGGCTCGCCCGTCTCAGCCTCGTACAACAACTGGCAAGATTGCCCGGACAGATCCTCACGCGTTGCGATCCACAACAAGTCGATGACCACCTGCCCTGGCGTATGAACGACCACGTAGCCTCCGATCCTGTGAGACCTTGGGGCGTTCAAGGATACGCGCCTCTCCTTGCTTTCTCCGCGCAGTTCCACGTCGCCGACTCCGGTTGCCCGCCCGCGAAAGCCAGGCCCGCGGCCCTGGAGCAGGCCGGTGAACGAGAACCGCCGCCGGGGCGTGACCGGGATCAGCGCGATCAAGCGCCGTGCATCCTCACGGGAAAACGTTGGTCCATCCATCGTCAGGCGATCGAGCAGCGCATGCGCCTCGAGCCGTGCCTCCATCGGAAGGTCTTGAGCACTCATCTCCTTACTCATCCGTGGCCTCCCCATCAGCGGACGGGACTGGAGCGACAGCAACGAACGCGTCTACTACCCACTGCGGCGTCAACCCTCCGATCGGCACGATCCGGATGAACTCATCGTCTACAATCAGCCTGACCATGTGAGCGCCGGCGGTCTTGATCTGAGCCAAGCGATCAGACAGGCTATCCCACGGCAACATGATATCCCGGGCGGTGGGCTCAGTCGTCGGATCTATGACCTGAAGAAGAATGCGCGCGTCAAGCCCACCCTCCTCCAGAACCAGCCCATGCGACGCTACCAGAGCGGCAAGGCGCTCGTAGTATGCACGCATCAGTTCGCCCGTAGTAAGACGCTTCAAGCCGAAAGCGAAGTCGACGTGCCTGAGGAGCGAGGCTGGAAAGCCGGCATCGACGAGAGCCTTGAGGCACTCGACATGCAAGCGGGCCGGATCCGGGTCGGTGCGGGCGATCTCTCCGATTTGGTCCTGAGCCACCGCCGTCGTCAGGATGAAAACAGCATCAGCCAGTGTACGCAACTCGCCTGCTTCATCGACAACGTGACCATGGCTCCAGATCCACTCAAGACTCATGCGGATGTGCAGGTGGGCTTGATCGATATCCTGAAGCACGAACACGCCGTCAGGGCTGTCCTTCAGCGCCTGCAGCAATGAGTACCCTTCCGTGGCACCAGGGGACGAGGAGAAGATATGGTCGAGATCTTCTCCTCGATTGCCGGCCAGCTTGTACAGGCCGCCCAAGTTCTTCTGGGATTGAACGAGGCCGCCGATCAGATCGAGATGATCATCTTCGACATTCGGACCGGCAATGAGGAAGACGCCAGGTCGGTGCCGCAGGGGGCTGAGCGCGATGTGGCTGTAGGTTTCCAGGGCGAAGGCCTCGACAGCGGCATCCTGGCCGATGATTTGTTTCTTGGTGAGTGCGACGAGGCCGCGAATGACTTGTGCAGGATCGTCTTGAGGTGTGGACATGGAATGAGTCTCAATGAGGGTTGATGATGAGCGTGGGCCGGCCTGCGTTGTGCGGGCCGTCCGCCGAAGGATCGACAATCTCACTCTCGTCTCAGGCGCTACGCCGCTTCGGGCCGGCCTTCAGCGAGGCGTGAGGTGTCCTTTTTGGGATTTGTCTCGTCTTGTCCTTCACCTGCCTGATGCTCTCCCCATCGTCCTTCCCTGGGATTGCTCTACCCCCGCCATCGCGCTCTGCAGGCAGGCTGATGCCATTGCGGGCAAGCTGCCACGTCAGCGGCTCGGCTGTTTGCCCTGGCTCAGGCCAGCAGAGGAGACGCTCACCCCAAATCTCCTCAGTGCCGGAGGAAGGGCATCAATCGCGCTCTTGCCCAGAACTAAGAAGCCTCGAACACGGCGGCCGTCCGCACTGTCACCGACTCCGCAGGCGCCGGGAGCTTTGACGGTGACTGCCCCGCAAACCGCTGGCAGAGTTTGAGACTGATTTCGTCTTCAACCCTGATGAGCAACCGTTCCTGATAGAACGAGAGCGTGAGTTCGCCTCGGCGCCACGCGTCACTGAGGTTTAGGACGACAGATGAACCACTGGCGAGTTTGGGCATCCACGTTTCCGCCCGACGCACCATCCAATCCAGGTCCTTGCGTTCGTCGAGGGTCCCGTACTCCTTCGTCCGGAACAGCGGTATGGCGGACTATCGAAAGTCAGTGAGATCATCTTGTCGTCCAACAGGCCAACCGGGTCTCGCAATGCCCCACAGGGCCGTGCCCTTGTCGCGGGCAGCGGCATGGGCAACACTAGGTCTTGGCCTTCCCCTCACGGAACTCAAAACAGGCAAATGGGATCAACTCTTCGATCAGGCTCAGAAGAACGCTATCCGGAAGTGAGGATATGCACCGCCGGAACACTCGTATAGGCGTGTGGGTATCACTCTGGTACTGTCCTGGGCGCGATCAATCTGGAATTCTCGCCGTGATCCGTAAGTATGCTCTCGGGTTCCTGATCCCCCCGGCCCTCATTTTGGCTGTCGGCTGGTATCTTCTGCGCACCGGGGACTTCGACGAGGTCAAGTTCTTGGCCTTTAGCGGCATGCCCGCGGCCGTGATGGTACTGGGGTGGGCCGCTGTCGTGGCCAATAAGATCGCCAACCGGCGGAGTGAAAGGCGACCGCAGCAAGACCGTTCAAGCAAGTTCCTGTTCTACTATCCGCTTGCGCCGGCGTTTTATCTGCTGGTTGGCTGGGGCGCCTTGCGGGCCGGCTACATCAATGAGGCGTATGTTCTCGCTGTCACCGGAGCTCCTGCGGCGGTCCTGACCTTAGCGTGGATAGCCGTGGCGGCCAATGAGATCGCCAACAGACGAGACGCAAGACGCCAGCGAGACGACTGATGGCAAGCCCTTGTGAACAGATCAGGCGCCGCAGCGGGTCAACCACTCCATTCACTCAGTGTCTTGGAGGCTCCTGATCGCCGGCAGAAGATCGGCTGCTGCGATGTCGCCACGGATGAACGCCTCATACCGCTGCGAAGAACTCGGGGCCGCACTTGCGGCAGGAATGGCTATCGGGATGTTCCAGACCGCAAGATGGTGCATGAACATGATCGAAGTGCCGACGCCCTTGTCAGAGAACAGTCTCAACGCCGCTATGCCATAATCGGTCAGCCTCCGCATTTTCGACTTCGGCATACGGAATGGCGCAAGCCGCCGCGTCGATCCCAGCAATCCTCCTACCATCTCTGAGCGCGTAGCCACGTCGGCACTTCCGCTGGAGCCAAGTCTCAAGAGCTTCCACGGCCATTGATCGGGTTTCGTAATGCTCAATCCGCTTCTGACCAGGCCGGCCGATGCGGCCTCATTCGCGGATCAAGGAGACATCACCGAACAGGCTGGGCTCGATCGACAACACATAGTAGCGGGCCATGTTGCAAGTGGGATCACACCGGTCGAGCACCAAGTACTGGATCGTGTCGTCGGGCATGCCTCCATGTTGCGCCGGGCGCGAGGTGAGGTCCAATCAAAGTGCTGAATCGATTGCGCCGCAACGATTCATACCAAGCGGCATGAAGGCTGACTCATTTGGGGTTTTCAGCCGGGCACATGTCTGATTCCATGCTGGCGAGCAGGAGGTTCGCCATGCGCCCAGGGATCGAGCTTCGCCAGGACTATGACGCAGCCCGGCTGCGGGCTTTAGCCAAGGCCACTCGCAATGCCGGGCAAAGCCGACGCTTGCTGGCGCTGGCCGAGATCTACGATGGCGGCACGCGGAGCAAGGCGGCGCGGGTCGGCGGGGTCGGGTTGCAGACGGTGCGGGACTGGGTGATGCGCTTTAACGCCCATGGACCTGAAGCCCTGGTCGACGGCAAGGGACCGGGAAATGTCTGCAAGCTGAGTACCCACCACCGGGAGGCCTTGCTGGCCCTGGTGGAGAGCGGCCCCGTTCCGGCTATCCATGGGGTGGTGCGCTGGCGGCTGAAGGATCTGGTGCAGTGGCTCTGGGATGAGTTCCGGATTGAGGTGAGCGAGACCACGCTGGGCCGCGAACTGCGGGCGCTCGGCTACCGCAAGCTCTCGGCTCGACCACGCCACCATGCCAAGAGCGACGCCGCTGTGGCGGTTTTTAAATCTATGGACCGGCCGTGCGTTGCAAGAGGGTTGTGGCAGATGGGGAGAGACGGTTCGCATCAATCTATCCGGCCTCAGTATGGAGCTTAAGCTCCGGGCCAGTATGGGAATCCGCGCGCACCGAGCCTGCTTAGACTTCAGACCTCACTGGGCCATTTTTAAAACCAGGCTTGCGGTGCGACGGGCAACCGTTCATCCATCCTGTCACATCCTTCTCGCGAACCTCGGGGGGAACTCTACCTCCGGATCATTCGACGCTGGAGCACCTCACGGCATCCGGGCGGCATACTCCGGATCGTAGCCGCGCTCGCGGTATAGGACGCTCCAGGCCATCCGGGCGAGCTTGTTGGCCAAAGCCGCGGCGAGCACATTCCGATGCAGCCGCGGCGATGCTGTTGAAAGCCAGCGGCCGAAGCGGTGTCCCTGCCAATGGTGCGGGCGCTGCAGGAGAACTTGTGCCCCACTCACGAACAGCGTGCGCAAGTAGCGGTTGCCGCGCTTGGACAGGCCGCCCAGGATTGTGCGGTCGCCCGTCGAGATCTGCTTGGGGACCAAGCCCAGCCAGGCGGCAAAGTCGCGGCCTCTGGTGAACGCGGCTCCCGTTCCAATCGCCGCCACCATGGCGCTGGCGGTGATCACTCCAACCCCTGGGATCCCCATCAGCCGCTGACAGCCCGTATCCTGACGGGCCAGGGCTGTGATGTCCCGGGTCAGCATCTCGATGCGCTCGTCAAGCTGCCGCCAATCTTCTGCCACATCCTCGATGAGGTGGATCATGCGTGGCGAGAGCACGTCCGTGCGCTGGGCCAGGATGGCCGGAAGCGCCTCGCGTAAGCCACCCGGCCCCTTTCGGACCGGAATACCGCACTCAAGCAAGAAGGCGCGGATCTGGTTGATCACCGCCGTGCGCTGCCCGACCAAGCGGCTCCGCACTCGGTGCAGAGCCTGCAGATCGAGTTGTTCGGCTGACTTCAGCGGCACAGGCCGCATGGTCGGACGCTGCACCGCCTCGGCGATGGCCTCAGCATCGCGGTAGTCGTTTTTGTGGCCCTTGAGGAATGGCTTCACATACTGGGCTGGGATGAGGTGCACGTCATGACCGAGGGCCGCAAGTTGGCGCCCGACGTGATGGGCGCCGGCACAGGCCTCCATGCCGATGAGGTGGAAGGTGTTCTTGCCCAAGTCGATGCCGATGGTGGCAATGGCCTCAGTCGCGCTCTGGTAGGTCATGACATGGCTCCGTGGCTGCGGGACAATCCCGTCCTCCCATGCTCCACCGGGGAGCACGGCCGGTCCATGCCATTAGACTTCCCCACGCGTGTGGCGGAAATCGCGACCCACGAGGCTGACGGCAAGCCGCTAGAGATCTGGTTTGCCGATGAGGCGCGGATCGGCCAGAAGGACAAGATCACCCGCCGCTGGGCCAAGCGCGGCACGCGGCCCTCCGCGCTGCGGGATCTGCGCACCGCCTCGACCTACATCTTCGGCGCCATCTGCCCGGCGCACGGCAAAGCCGCTGGCCTGGTGCTGCCCCGCTGCACCACACAGGCGATGAATGAGCATCTGAAGGAGATCGCGCAGGCGGTGGCGCCCGGGGCTCACGCCGTCTTGCTGTTGGACCGGGCGGGCTGGCATGTCTCGCGCAAACTGCAGGTACCGGCCAACATCACTCTGGTGCCACTGCCGGCGAAAGCGCCTGAGTTGAACCCGGTCGAGAATATCTGGCAGTACATGCGGGAGAACTGGCTCTCCAACCGGATCTTCACATCCTACACCGACATTCTCGATCACTGCTGCGCGGCCTGGAACAAGCTCGTCGCGCAGCCATGGACCATCATGTCCATCGGATTGCGGGACTGGGCCAATGCATGAGCATCAGCGCCGATTGGTATCACAACCGGAATGCATCCAGCCATCGAAATGTAGCGCAGCAGCTCACGGGCCTTAATCGCTCGTCCAGGGCCTTGCTTCTCCCCTACCCTCATCCACGTCGTCACTATCTCCCCTGAGGGAGATTTCGCGCAGCCTTTTCGAGCGCCATGACACGCTCCTCAAGGGCACGGATCGACGTCAGCGTGTAAACTAGGCTGCCCGCGGCCAGCACCACGGCAGCAATCGCGGCTACCAGCGTGCCAATCTCGATGGCTTTGCGCTGGTCATGGGTCCGATGCAGAGCCTTTTTCAGATACCGCTCGAAGATCACGTAGAGGACGAGCCCGCCCACGAC
>NZ_JAGPUP010000408.1:0-8765 GCF_018069605.1 Microvirga sp. HBU67558
ACGGAGCTGCAGATCGACACGGACGCCAACGGCAGCTTCGAGACGGTGGTGACGCTCACCGGCACAGTTGAGGGTGGCATCGTGCTCAGCTCCAGCGACGGCCTCTCCGGAAACGTGATCCGTGTTGGCCGCGTATTCGTGACGCCAAACGAGTCCGGGGGGAACAATATCGAGGTGATTGATCCAGCCGCGCTCGACAGCTCGTACGGCACCGATGGCACGGACACCGTCCTTTATGAGGGGACAAGTACTGTCGTTCTCCCGGAAAATGTCGAGAACGTGATGCTAACCGGGACAGCAAATAGCTCAGCCACAGGGAACAGCCTCAATAACACGCTCGTCGGCAACGAGGGATCCAACACTCTCTATGCTCAGGACGGCAATGACACTGTCCAAGGTGGCGCTGGCAACGACACTATCATCGGTGGATCAGGTCTCGGGGATGACGTCTATGATGGCGGGGCCGACAACGACGCCGTGACGTATACCAGCACCTCACTCGGCGTGACGGTGAACTTGGATACCGGGACGGCTACAGGTGAGCAGATTGGAACCGACACCCTTACCGGAATTGAGAATGTGGTGGGTGGTACGGGCGGTGATGCCATCACTGGGAACGGGCTTGCCAACCAGCTCACGGGAGGTGACGGCAACGATACAGTGACCGGCGGAGCGGGGAACGACTCGGTCGATGGCGGAGCCGGTACGGACCTCGCAGTCTACACAGGTGCACGCGCTGATTACAGCGTCGAGCAACTCGGGAATGGCTCGCTGCGGATTACTGATGCTCGGCCAGGTTCACCTGATGGAAGCGACACGGTTTCTGCTGTCGAGGTTTTCCGGTTCGGCAATCAGAACTACGCTGCTGCCAGCCTGTTGAATCACCCGCCGGTAACAACCGCCGATGCGTATACAGTCACGAAGAGCCAGACGCTCACCGTGGCCGCCAGTCAAGGAGTGCTCGCAAACGATACAGACCCGGATGGCCAGACCCTCAATGCAACTCTGGTCACGGGGCCCAAATCTGGTGTTCTCAATCTTGGAGCTGACGGCGCGTTCACCTACACGCCTAGCAAAAACTTCTCGGGTATTGACACCTTCACCTACACGGCCACGGATAATGCGGGTGGCACGAGCGCCGTGACCACGGTGTCGATCGGGGTGGTGGGGGGTGGTGGCGGCGATCCTCGCCCACCGTCAACCACTCCAACAGAAGGCGATGACGTCTTAACAGGAACCAGCAGGGCTGACACAATCAATGGTTTAGGGGGCAATGATCGGATCAGTGGTCTTGGGGGAGATGATCGCTTGACCGGTGGATTAGGGAACGACACCTTTGTGTTTGGCAGGAATGGTGGGGCGGACGTGATCACCGACTTCGCTCCTGGCCAAGGAATTGGCGACAGAGTGGAGTTGCCGGCAAATCTGCTTCCGGGTGTCGACACGTTTGCCGAGTTGCAGGCCTATATCAGCGACGTGAACGGCAACGCTGTCCTCAGTCTGGGCGGCAAAAACGCTGTCGTGTTTCAGGGGGTACTGAAGGCCCACCTTGCAGCCGACGACTTTCTATTCATCTAGTCCAAGAATGGGCCGACTCAGCCCCCATTCCCTATGCGGCAAGTAGGCATAGTGGAGGGGCTGAGCCGAGCCGTCGAGCACGACATCTCGCCGGGAGCGATGGTGATGGGGCGGCGGCGGTGCCGTCGTTGGTGAGCTGGATGTCGGTGGAGAGCTTGTAGACGCCGCCGCGCAGGTTGATGGTGTCGCCCGGCTTGGCGAGCTTGTGCGCGTACTCAAGAGAAGCAAACGGCTGCGCGGCCGTGCCGGCCCCGCCGTTCGACCCGGTCGTGGATACGTAATAAATAGTCATCTCTGAATTTCTCCCGATCAGTAAGTATTTTTCGATCGGAATGATAAGATGTACTTGATAGCATGATTTATTGTGCTCAATCGTGACCCGAACCTAAGATATAATTAGTGAATGTTTGGCGTTTATGTTCTGCAACCGATTAGTGTGTTTGTGTCATATCTATATTTATGCTGTGAGATATCTGGCATTAATCTATCGATCATGGAGAGAAGGATTTCTTTGTTCCAGTTTCGGAGACAGAGCCATTTGTGCGCGGACTGTTGAATTTTTTGCCCGCGCTAATGCACAGTGCGCAAACACATATCGTAGTATCGCGCAGTCTCTCATCCGCAGCACAGCGGACATCTGTCGGGCCTTTTGAATAGGTCGCGGCTGCCTGGCAGGGCTTGGGGAACCCCATCTACACGCCACTTCAGCAACAGAAGGCAACACAGTTAATGACGGACAAGTCACCGCAATAGACAATAAAATCAGAATGATGACATTTAGAACAAATATAGAACTTAGACGAGGCCGCCCATGACAGAGCAGTCATCACAGCTGGTCCAATACCGGAGCGCCTATACCGATCTGGCGCAGCGCCTGGCTCGCGCCGGTCTGAGCGAAGAAGGCATCGCTCAAGCACTCGGCGTGCCGGTTTACGCTCTGTACGAGTGGATCGAGACGAAGCCTGAGTTCGCCGCTGCGGTCGAGCAGGGATGGGTCGAGTTCAGGCTGCGCCCGCCGCGCTCTCCAAGCCGCTACAAGTACCCTGCATACACCTGGGCGCTCCAATTCGCCGCGAGGAACAAGCGGCCGCATATGGCCGCCGCCCTCAGGGCAAAGATGGCCGAGATGAAGGCCATCGGCCCGGAAGCTATGGCACGGTTCAATGACGAGCTCCGGGCGAGAGCCCTGAAAATTCAGCCCCTGCGCTATATCCCGGAGAGAGTTTGATGCCCGGAGGACGTCCACCCAAGTACGATCCGGCCTACCACCCCGTGCATGCCTACAAGCTTGCCCTCTTGTCCCACACCGACGAGGAGATGGCCGGGTTCTTCGAAATCCCGGTTGAAACATTCTATCGCTGGCAACGCGAGCATGAAGAGTTTCGTCAGGCAGTCTCGGCCGGGAAGGTTCCGGCCGATGCCGATGTCGCGGTCTCGTTCCACAGGCGCGCCACAGGCTATGATATCAAGACCGAGAAGATATTCTGCTTCCAGGGTGAGGTCATCCGGGCCGAGACCACGACACACGTTCCGCCCGATCCGGGCGCAGCGCTCAACTGGTTGAAGAACCGCCAGCCCGGCAAGTGGCGCGACAGGAAGAGCCTGGATCTGGAGGACGATGACGGTCAGGCCTTGGCCTTCCCAGTGGTGCGCGTGTTCGTCGAGAAACCTGAGGAGCCCAAGGAATGAGACCTATTGGCGCTATCGGCGCTATTGGCACAGCCTCCAGAGTTATGTGGCACGGCCTTCCGACTGGCCGCAGGAGATATCCTCTAAGCCTTTTTAGAAGCGTAGCTTGCCCGCATCAGGAGTAGAATTCCAAAGAACGTGAACAAGCTGGCCCGAGGTGCCACCATGTCCCGTCCTCGAATTCTCGTCGTGGCTCTCCTGGCTCTGGTACCTTTGGCTGGAACGGCGCAGGAATATGGACTGACGGACCAGCAGCGTCGCCAGCTTCATCTGCCCTACGTTAGGGCCGCGACAGACTGTTTGGCCCGGGCTATCGCCTCCAGCCCGGCAGCCTTAGACCATGCTCGCAGTAGCAAATGGTATGAGGCCTTGATAGCTGTGCAGGGTGTTTGCCGACCCTCATTAGTCGATATGGTTCGGGAGCATGACAGGCTTTATGGGCCCGGTACCGGAAACGTCTTCTTCAAGGGCCCCTATGCCGCAGACCTGCCAAGGGCGCTGTCTGGACGCCTAACATCTGCATTTGAGCGGCGCGCCCAGGATATGGCGAGGCTCGAAGAAGAAGCCAAGCAGAGGGCAGCAGCGACCCAGAAGGCCCAGGAACTGCTTCGTGACCGGCTCTACGAGTGTACGACCAAGCAGTTGATCCGGCTGGTGGGCTCATCCGAGCCCGCCGAGGTGCTCGCCAGTGCTGCATTGACGATCTGTGACCAAGAGGCCGACCAAGCGATCCGAGCCGGGATCGCATTGATGCGGGCGGAGGACCCGAATGTAACGGACGACACGCTCCAGCAGGTCGAGAGGGAAATGCGGGCTACGGTACGCCGGGAAGTCGTCACAAATGCAGTCCAGGTGCGGGCAGCGCGGGCAGCCGCGAATGCTTCTGACCAAAAGCCTCCCGAGAATGCAGCATTACACCCGCCTTCAGCGAGCCCCCAGGTGCCGATGCAGACACCGGACGAATGTATTAAGACTGCCAGCACACTGCGAGAGGGGAGGCTGGTCGATCAGGAGAAACTCGTCTCGCTGATGCTTGACCTATGTCGACCTGAGATCGAGAACGCGGCGCGCTCCGCCTTTCTGTCCGATCCAGCGACCTCTCTCGACGAGGCGCGAAGGAGCGCGGCTGCGGAGGCTTTAGCCTCCGCCAGACGATTCGTCGGCGTGCCTTAGCTAAATTCAGGCGAGAATGTCGAGAGTTGGAGACCTGAATGAAAAGCGCGAATGGGCTTCGGCTGCTTACCTATTGCTTACCCAGCTTTGGCAGGTAACGGCCACTAAGAACCTAAGTCTTTGAAAATGAATGGCGCACCCGACACGATTCGAACGTGTGACCTTTGCCTTCGGAGGGCAACGCTCTATCCAGCTGAGCTACGGGTGCTTGAGGCGCTGGGCCTGTTTCTTCCCTAGCCGATAACGGCCCGGAGGGCAACCTCTGCCGGCAGGGCAGTTGCAGCCGTCCCGAGGCAGGGACGGCCGCGAAGTCAGAATCCGGACGATCCAGCCTACGTGGCTTCAGGTCTCGTCAGCGGCTGCCCGCTGCCGGGAGACATAGCCGAGAGCGAGCACCAGGACGGCTCCCACGATGGCGGTGGGGATCTCGGCCTTGTGGCTGAGTTCCTGACCGAGACGTTCGATCAGCCACGGATCCGAGATCAGCATCTCTCCGGCCACCCAGCCCAGCAGGGCCGCGCCGGCCCAGACGAGAAGGGGCAGCCGGTCCAGAAGGGCCATGATAAGGGCCGCACCCGCCACGATAAGCGGGATGGAAATGGCGAGGCCGATGGCGAGAAGGGCTGTGGAATCCTGCGCCACCGCGGCAATCGCCAGGACGTTGTCGAGGCTCATGACAGCATCGGCGACCACCACGGTCCAGACCGCATGCCAGAGACGGTCGGTCTCCTTGACGCCACCTTCGTCATCGTCCCCGTTCAGGAGCTTCACGGCGATCCAGAGAAGGAGGAGGCCTCCGACGATTTTCAGGAACGGCGTCGCAAGGAGCGCCGCGACCAGGACCGTGAAGATAATCCGAAGGCCGACCGCGACGCCGGCACCCAGGATCATGCCGATCCGGCGTTTGTCTTCCGGCAGACCGCGGCAGGCGAGAGCAATGACCACGGCATTGTCGCCGGACAGGATGACGTTGATCCAGATGATGCCGAGGAGTTTGAGAACTTGGGGGAAAAGGGCTTCCATGACAGGGAACTTGTATGACGGTCGAGATCAGCGGCAACGGAGGTTCGCCCGCTGACCGGCGATGGTCGATGCAGGGGCGAAATTACGGTTGAAAGCCGTTCTCGAGGAACAGGAGGAGCGCCATTTCAGGCGCATGACGCAATCGACCGGAACCATTCGGACTAGCTTCCGGACAAGCCAGGCTGCGATCAAAGGGAAGGTGGACCGGTCGCGCGCAGAGATCCGAGAAGGTTGAAGTTGATGAACTGCCAGCGATCGATGGCAGCTCCCGGCCCTTGGCCGTTCATCAGGACGAGGCAGGCCACACCTGCAGACACGAAAGCCTCTAAGGTGCCGTCGCCGTCACTCCATTCCTCCGGACCATTCTCCCGCTCCGTCTCTCCGCTGTCGGACCAATCGATCAGCAGAAGAGCTTTCTCGAGCTGAAGGGGAAAAGGGGTCTCCGCACCCGCATGGTTCATCGCCGGCAGCCACGCCAGGAAAATCAGTCCGAGCAAGGCCTGCACGATGGCGAAAGAGATGCGAGGTCGGGCCAATGCTCTGTCCATCCGAGCGAACGGTACCCCAAGGTGGGGAACCTCTCTCCCTAACCCGACCGGAGGCCTCAGAGCAACCGAAGCGGGCGCATATGAGGTCCGCTTAGCGCCGGTCACGCTTGGGCTCCACCTGAAGAGACATTGCGCAGGCAGCAGATCCTGCCTCACCATGTCGCTCGGGCGACTCGCTCAAGGTTGCTTTCCATAGGAGAGCTCAATGGCAGCCCCGAATGACCATGTTTCCCTTCTTCGCCAAGCCTATGCCCGATGGGTGGAGACCAGCGGCCGCGACTGCGAATGCTGGATGAACATCATTGCCGATGATGTCACCCTCGGCTCCCTGGCGGAGGGTTCGCCGCAAGTGCCCTTCACGGCCCGCCGGACCAGCAAGGCGGGCGTGCGTGCCTATCTTGAGGACCTCATGCGCGACTGGGAGATGATCTCCCACGCCATGGACGAGTTCATCGCCCAGAACGATCGCGTGGCCGTGGTGGGACGGGTGGTCTGGCGCCACAAGGGAACGGGCAAGGTGGCAGACACCCGGAAGGTCGACATCTGGCGGTTCCATAACGGCAAGGCGGTCGATTTCGAGGAATACTATGACACCGCCGGGCTCATCGCCGCGGCGACATCGTAGGCGGGCCGAACGGACCCGTCCTCAATTGCCTGCGGGCCGGGGCAGCACCTGGGCGAGATCGGCCTCGCCGAGCAGGCGGTACTGTCCTGGCTCCAAGTCATCCGGGAGGGTCAGGCCGCCGATCCGATCACGGTGCAGGGCCATGACGTGGTTTCCGAGAGCGGCGAACATGCGCCGGACCTGATGGTAGCGGCCTTCCGTCAGAATCAGGTAGGCGCTGGTGCTGGAGATCACCTCCAGGCCGGCCGGCAGGAGGGGCTTGTCCTCGTTCTCGAGCATCAGGGTCCCGGCCGCGAAGATCTCCGCCTCGTCGCCTCGCAGTGGACGGTCAAGCGTGACGCGGTAGCGCTTGGAGATGTTTGCCCGGGGCGAGATGATCCGGTGCAGCAGGGTACCGTCGTCGGTCATGAGCAGAAGCCCCGACGTGTCCTTGTCGAGCCGTCCGATCGTCGAGATAGCCGGGTCGCGCCGGCGCCAGCGGTCCGGCAGGAGGCCATAGACCAGGGGACCGGCCTCCTTGTGCGAGCAGGTGACGCCCAGAGGCTTGTGCAGCATCAGCGCCAGGCCGGGGGGCGGGTCGAGCGGCTTGCCCCGGATGCGCATCCGCTCCGAGAGGTCGCGCGTCACGGCGATGCGCTGATCGGAATCCTCGATCTCAATCCCGTCCAGGGTGACCAGCCCTGCATCGACCAGTGACTGGACCTCGCGGCGCGAGCCATAGCCCATATTGGCCAGAAGCCTGTCGAGGCGCAGCGTCGGAACCTTGCTCATCTGACGGCCTCGTAGATCTTGTAGCCGTTCGCCTCGACCTTCGGCGCCACGCGCTTGAACAGGCTTTTCAAGACGGCCTCGTAGGGGAGATGCCGGTTGGCGACAAGCCAGAGAACCCCGCCCGGCCGGAGAGCCTCCGCGGCCCGGCGGATGAAAGCCTGTCCGAGGCTTTGATCCTCAACGCCGCCATCGTGGAACGGCGGATTCATCACCACGAAATCAAGGCCGTTCAGGTCGATGCCGCTGCGGATATCGGTCCAGCGAACCTCAGCCCGCGGATCCTCGACGTTGCGCCGGGCCATATCGACGGCGCGACGGTCGATGTCGATCAGGGTCAGGCGTTCGACCTTGGGGGAGGCCAGGACGGTTCGGGCGAGAGTGCCGATGCCACAGCCGAAATCTGCCCCCCGCCCGTTCAGAACCGGCAGGGTCTGCTCCAGGAGGACGCTGCCGGGATCAGGGCGGTTCCAGCTGAAGACACCGGGCCATGTCCAGAGACCCAAGGTTTCGTCGACCCGGGGGCTGCCCTCCGCCAGAGCATCCTCGAGCCCCGGCGGATGCGCGGGCCCTGT
Source organism: Microvirga sp. HBU67558 (assembly GCF_018069605.1). Classification (NCBI taxonomy): domain Bacteria; kingdom Pseudomonadati; phylum Pseudomonadota; class Alphaproteobacteria; order Hyphomicrobiales; family Methylobacteriaceae; genus Microvirga; species Microvirga sp. HBU67558. The sequence goes on from NZ_JAGPUP010000408.1 coordinate 7,980, forward strand.
GCCAGTGCAGATGCGGTGATGGCGACGAGACGTCTCGGCCACGTCGCAGCCGAAACCCTTGAGCTCCTTGCCGATCCGCGAACCGCCTTTGTCCTTGGGCGCAAGAACCGTCAGGGACCCGCCGGGCGCAAGCGCCCGCAGGGCCAGGGCGACGGTGTAGCGTCGTTCCACCGTTCCAGGTGGGGCCAGCACGATCAAGCGATCGAGAGAGCCCTCGTCCTGTTGCTCCAGTCGCTCGGAACCGGGGATCAGGGGCGAGAACTGGATGGCCCCTGCCGGGACCTCAGCCAGTTCGGCCGGAGGCGTCCCATAGACGCCGCTTGGTTTCGTGTCTTGCAAGGTAGCTGAGTCCACGCTGAACGCCGGCGTTCTTAATATGCCGCGATCTGGAAGGTAAGACTCAATGACTGTGCCCGGCCTGCTTTGTCCCGACAGCGCGGATTTCCGATTCTCCGACCGCACGCTGGGTGCCGCTCAGGGTGTCACGGATCCTATAGCCCAGCTCGCCCGCGCTGTTCTCGGGCATCAGGCGAACGATCTCATAGGTCCCGCTCGTGCGATCGGCGAAATGGGCTGCAGCGGCATGAACCAGTTGGCCCATCGAATATTTATGACCCACGGGAGACTCCTTCAGAAGAAAAAGCAAAAAGCCGCCCTCGAGGGGCGGCTTCGGGAGGCGGCCCGGAGGCCAAGCCTGTTCAACCGACATTAGGCCGTTTGAATGTTGTTGACGGCGACTTTGCCGGAGCGGCGGTCCTCGGCGGTGTCGAAGGAGACCTTCTGGCC
>NZ_JAGPUP010000409.1:0-8861 GCF_018069605.1 Microvirga sp. HBU67558
GGCACCGTCAGGGCGGCGATCGCCGTGATCTACACCCTGCAGCTCTACGAGGACGATGTGGCCAAAAACGGCGGGGAGAGCCGGATCAAGAACCCGGGCGGGTACTTCCGCGCGCTCGCTCGCATGGTGAAAACCGGCAAGATCGACCTCGCCGTCGAGCTTCTGGCCATGAGGAGGCGACGAATGGCATAGGGAGACAAGTGTGCGCCGCGAGAGAACGACGGGCCAGCGTGCTTGGGTCAGGGAGCGGCACCAGCAGGGTGCATCACCGATGTGAATCGTTGGTGTGCAAAGGATTCAGGACTTTGATTGGACCGCGACCGGGAGCCCGCGCGACACTGACGCATGGCTCACGATACGATCCAGTACCTCGTCCTGCACCGGTGCGACCCAAGCTGCAACATGGCTCGCTACTATGTCTTGTCGATTGAGCCGAGCCTGTTTGGGGATGCGACCCTGATCCGTGAGTGGGGCCGTATCGGTCGACCGGGACAGCGGAGGATCGAGCTCTACGAAAACCGGTCATGTGCAGTGGAAGCCCTCGAGACCTGGCTCCAGCGAAAGCGGCGACGCGGCTATCTGCTGCGAAGCGGGTAGGGGAGTACCGGGAAACCTAGATTGGTCTCAGCGGAGGATCTTCAACTCGTCGACAGCTTCAGTTTCCTTGAGGCTGCCTCTCGCATTGGTGCGGCACGTCCCCGATCTGAACGCGCTTTGAACGTGAACTGCTAGCTTGCTCATCATACGCAGTTGCGTGCCGATGGATGACTGGTGGCCGTTCGGGCCTGCGGAAGTAGGTCTGAGCTTGTTGCAACAGCTTCACAAGCAACATTCGTCGTAGATGCCTCACAATGACCGAGATCCGAACTGAGGAACGAATAGAGCAACTCCCACCCTTGGCTGGCTCCGTCTTCGTGCCCTGCACTTCCGTCGAGGGTCGCTAGATACCCGGGGCAGTGAGAGACGGTCCGTGTTGAGTGCGAACCAGACTGGGTATGGGAAATGGCGGGTCGCTGGAGTTACTGTGGATTGCCATATCTGGTGCGATCGATCGTTCTCTCTTTGTGCTAACCTTCGGCGGACAGCATACCGGTGAAGTGTGGTAATGGGAGGTCGTGGCGGCCGATGTTGGATGAAGCTTTCAACATTGCCGAGAGCGATGGTCCAACTGACTCCATGGTTCGCGCCAGTGCGGCGCGACGGCGGATCGTTCATGTGGATCTCGACGCCTTCTACGCCAGTGTTGAGCAGCGGGACAATCCGGAACTGCGCGGCAAGCCAGTCGCCGTGGGAGGGTCCCGCGAGCGGGGAGTAGTGGCAGCCGCCAGTTATGAGGCTAGGCGCTTCGGCGTTCATTCGGCTATGCCCTCTGTCACCGCCCGCCGAAAATGCCCTGAGCTGATTTTCGTCAAGCCGCGGTTTGACACCTATCGGGAGGTGTCGCGGCAGATCCGGGAGATCTTTTACGAGTACACGTCTCTCGTAGAGCCATTGTCCCTGGACGAGGCCTATCTTGATGTGACCGAGAACCTCAAGGGTATTCCGTACGCCACTCAGGTGGCTCGTGAAATCCGGGCCAAGATCTGGAGGGAGACCCATCTCACTGCTTCAGCCGGGATCAGCTTTCAGAAGTTCCTGGCCAAAATGGCGTCGGATCAGAACAAGCCGAATGGTCAGTTCGTCATCACCCCAGAAGCAGCGCCGGCATTCCTTGAGGCGCTGCCCATTGCAAAATTCCATGGCATTGGCCCGGCTACGGCCAGAAAAATGAGCGAGCTCGGCATTTTCACTGGCGCTGACCTCAAAGCGCAGAGCCTCGAGTTCCTGCAGGAGCGGTTTGGTAAGTCTGGTAATCATTATTACTGGATCGCTAGGGCCATCGACACTCGGCCGGTCCAGCCAGATAGGATTCGCAAGTCAGTTGGTGCCGAGAACACCTTCGGGACGGACCTGACAAGCCTCGAGGAGATGAAGACCAACCTTCGGCCAATCATCGAGAAGGTCTGGAGATATTGCGAACAGACGGGTGTCCGCGGCCGGACGGTCACCCTCAAAGTGAAGTTCTCAGATTTTCACCAGATCACCCGCAGCCGCACTCTGACGGGCTACTCCGAAAACCAAGGATGGCTTGAGCAAGCCACCTTCGACCTGCTGCAGGCCTTGTTTCCGCTTGATAAGAGTGTCCGGCTGCTCGGTGTATCCTTGTCAGCGCTGAACACGGACCAGGAGCCGGACAGTCCGCAACTGATGCTGGCCTTGTAGGCTTGTGCGCCGGGACAGGCGGGAACCTGCTCACGAGCGGGTCGTTTGCTCTCCACTATGGCTAAGGCACACCCAAAACCCACCCGGTCCGCAGGACTCCGGCAAGCACAACTCCCCGACCAAATCCCGGTCGAACTCGCCGTGCTCGTAAAGCAGGCTCCTGAAAGTGATGATTGGCTCCATGAGGTCAAATGGGACGGCTACCGCATGCTAGCCCGGATTGAAGACGCCCGAGCTCGGCTGGTCACGCGAAGCGATCAGGATTGGACGGCGCGCTTTCCCGAACTCACCGAAGCTCTTGGATCCGTTGGACGGCCTGGGACAGTTCTCGATGGTGAGATCGTCAGGCTGAAACAGAATGGGATCAGCTCATTTGCTGCACTTCAACAGGCGCTATCAACTGAGGAAACTGCGGATCTGGTCTATTACGCCTTCGATGTGTTGTTTCTCGACGGAGTCGATCTTCGCCAATCGCCACTTGAGCAACGAAAGCTCCTGCTTGCTGAGGTGATCGCTGACGCTCCAGCCACAATTCGGTTGAGCGAGTATCGGATTGGAGGTGGAAAGGAATTCTACGCTCGAGCCTGCACGCTAAAGCTTGAAGGAATCATCTCGAAGCGAAGACAATCAATTTATTCGGGCACGCGAAGTGACGATTGGCTGAAGGTAAAATGCCTCAACACTGAGGAATTCGTCATTATCGGCTACACCGAGCCGCAGCGATCGCGGGTGGGGTTCGGGGCTCTCCTCGTTGGCTATTACACACCGGCCGGTGATCTGAAATATGCAGGCAAAGTCGGGACAGGATATTCGCGCGAGTTCCTTGAGGCGTTTCAGTCTCGGCTGGAGCGGATTGAGCAGCAGAAGCCGACAGCAGCCCTACCGAAGGGGACTTACATGCGAGCCCCGGTGCACTGGGTGAAGCCGCGGTACCTGGCTCAGGTCGAGTTCACGGAGTGGACGCGGGATCACATTCTGCGCCACCCGGCTTTCCTAGGTCTGAGAGAAGATAAAGATCCGCGCGATGTGGTGATCAATCGTCCACTCTGAACTAACTGAGTAGTGGATCCCATGGCGACAGCGACCGTCAAGAGTGGATAGCTTGGTTCGGTTACGTCGCTTCCATCTGTGCGACCTCAATAGGTCAGTATATGACTTCTCCCTCTTGGGTTCACAACGAGAGCTTCTGGAGTAAAGCGCCTAATCGCTACAGTCTGATCTATAGTAGTCCGTGAGATGTGTGTTGATGTCGTCCCGTTCAGGACGTCGACCGCGGTGATGAGCCTTTGACTTCTTCCGATGGGTCTTCTGATCGCTCCCGAGCACAGTCACGATACTCCGATCCTTCACGCGGAACTGGATCCCGTTGACAGTAATCGTCGATGCACCATGCTCGATACCCTTCACGACGCCATCGGTCAGGATTTGCCGCCTCAAAGCTTCGATGTCGATCTTGAACACCCGTTCGACATACCGCAGTAAGGCATGGTCGGTGATACGGACGTCCCCTGTCGGACGGGAGCGTCGCTCGACCTCGGCGAGGAGGGAGCGGCGCGTCGCCTCCATCTGCACGACCTCACCCTGCAAGGCCGTCATTTCTCTTTGGTGCTCCGCAATCCGACCGTGGATCGTCTCGATCTTCGATTTCAGATCCGCGATTTCGCCCACAAGGTCGGACGTCGATCGACTTGTTCCTGCTCCCATCTTGCGCTCCAAGTAGAAGGCCTTCGTTGAAATATCCCCCAGACCTGTGATCGTACCGACCCCTCATCAAAGGAAGAGGGTTGTGCCGCAGCATCTCAGTGGAAATTCCGAGCGGTAAATCTGATCTCGGCTGCTGATGTCGGGTTGGTTTGCGCCGCCGGGAGTTCCTCATTTCGGCCCCGCGCGCCCTGCCTGAGGGTGTCACGGGTTCCGAGCTTTGCTTCGTCTCCTCGACCGTGCTCCGCCTGGAATGGCTGATCCCGGGCACCGACGGAACGCAGCAGATGCGATAGATCGACGATGTGCTCGGCGACAATATGGATCACTCCGCCCTCCTTCTGGAGGCGTCCACGACACCCGATCATTCCTGAGGACAGGATCAGCCGGCGCTGTTTCTCGAACAGCGAAGGCCAGATGACGAGGTTTGCCACGTCGGTCTCATCCTCGATCGTCATAAACATCACTCCCTTCGCGGATCCCGGCTTCTGCCGCACCAGAACCATCCCGGCGACTGTCAGCCGGCGGCCATCCCGCATCATCCGGATTGCCGAGCAGCGATGAATGCGCTGGCGCCGTAATTCCTCCCTGAGGAAGGAAAGCGGGTGTTCCCGAAGCGTCAGCCCCTTCGATCGGTAGTCCTCCACGACCTCTCGGCCCTCGGTCATGGGCGTGAGCTCGACATGGGGTTCATGGCCTTCGGGCTGGATCTGGCTGTCCCGCTCATCGGCTGCGGCAAAGAGGGGGAGGGGTTCATCCGAAAGGCCTCTGATCGTCCAGAGAGCATCGCGTCGGCTGACCCCGATCGATCCGTAGGCATCCGCGTCCGCCAATCGCTCGAGAGCCGCGACAGAAACTCCAGCCCGACGCCAGAGATCCTCAATGGAGGTGAAAGGATGGTCTGCCTGGACCAACGGGATCATGGCGGCCTCCGAGTTCTTTAATCCCGCGACCAGCCGTAATCCGAGGCGAACCGCGAACCGCTTCGGGTTCCGCGTCGGCTCCAGTGTGCAGTCCCAACGGGAGTGATTGATATCCACCGGCCGGATTTGGACACCGTGGTTTCGGGCGTCCCGAACCAGCTGCGCGGGGGCATAAAAGCCCATCGGCTGGGCGTTGAGGATGGCGCAGCAGAACACATCCGGATGGTGGCATTTCATCCAGGACGAGGCATAGGCGATCTTGGCGAAGCTCGCCGCATGACTTTCCGGAAAACCATAGGATCCGAAGCCCTCAAGTTGCTTGAAGGTACGTTCGGCAAAGTCCGGAGCGTAACCTCGGGCAGCCATTCCGCTCACGAGCTTGTCCCGGAACTTGGTGACGCCCGCCGTCAGCTTGAACGTTGCCATCGCCCGCCTGAGCTGGTCCGCCTCGGACGGTGTAAATCCGGCGCATTCGATCGCCACCCGCATGGCCTGCTCCTGAAACAGCGGTACGCCGAGTGTCTTTTCCAGCACCCGCTGCAGTTCAGGCCGGGGATATTCGGGCTTCTCATGGCCTTCCCTGCGCCGGAGATAGGGATGCACCATGTCGCCCTGGATTGGCCCCGGACGAACGATCGCCACCTGGATCACGATGTCATAGAACTTGGCCGGCTTAATCCGCGGCAGCATCGCCATCTGGGCGCGGCTCTCGATCTGGAACACGCCAACCGTGTCGGCCTTCTGGATCATGCGATAGGTCGGGCCATCGTTCATCGGGATCGTGGCGATCTCGCGCTCCTCGCCCTTATGCTCCCGCAGGAGATCGAAGGCCCGGCGCATGCAGCCGAGCATGCCGAGACCCAGCACATCCATCTTCATGAATTTCAGGGTGTCGATGTCGTTCTTGTCCCACTCGATCACCTGTCGGTTTTCCATGGCGGCCGGCTCGATGGGCACGAGATCGTCGAGACGATCCTGGGTCAACACAAAGCCGCCCGGATGCTGCGAGAGGTGCCGGGGTGCGCCGATCAGCTCGGAGGCCAATTCGAGCGTCATCCGCAGCCGCGGATCCTTGAGATTGAGGTTGAGCTCCTGAGCTTCCTTTTCTGTCACGCCATCGTTGCCCCAGCCCCAGACGAGACCGGACAGGCCCGCGGTTACGTCCTCCGGCAGGCCCATGACCTTGCCGACCTCCCGCACGGCGCCACGAGCGCGATAGGTAATCACCACCCCGGTCAGAGCGGCACGATGACGGCCATAGGTGTCGTAGATCCACTGGATCACCTCCTCCCGGCGCTCATGCTCGAAGTCCACATCGATGTCGGGCGGCTCGCGCCGCTCCTCAGACACGAAGCGTTCGAACAGGAGATCATGCTCGATCGGGTTGATCGAGGTGATGCCCAACACGTAGCAGACGGCGGAGTTGGCGGCCGAGCCGCGCCCCTGGCACAGAATGCCTCGCGTCCGCGCAAACTGGACGATGGCATTGACCGTGAGGAAGTATGGCGCGTAATCAAGCTTCTCAATCAGATGAAGCTCATGCCGGATCGTCCCGGCCACCGTATCGGGAACACCGTCGGGGTAGCGCCTGTTCGCTCCATCCCAGCTCAGCCGCTCCAGCTTCTCCTGAGCGGTCTCACCCGGATCGGTCTCAGTCGGATACTGGTAGCGCAGCTCGTCGAGGGAGAAGGTGCAGCGATCGAGGATGTCCTGGATCCGGTGAAAGGCTCCAGGATGCCGCTCGAACAGCCGCCGCATTTCGGCCGGATCCTTCAGATGCCGGTCCGAATTGCGCTCGAGCCGGTAGCCCGCAGTGTCGATCGCGCAGCCCTCCCGGATGCAGGTCACCACATCCTGCAGCCGGCGCCGATCCGGATGGTGATAAAGGATGTCACCGAGTGCAACGGTCGGAACCCGAGCGATCCGAGCCGCTTCCTCGGCCTCATGGAGACGCAGGTGGTCGTTCTGAGCGAACCGGCGGATCAGGGCCATATAAGCGCGACTGCCGAAGGTAGATCTCAGGCGCGACAGGTTGGTTTTGAGTGTGCCGTTGGCCTCGTCTCCGAGAAGGATCGCGAGGAGACCCTCATTCCAGGCAACCACGTCGTCCCATGTCAGAAAGCATTTTCCCTTTCCGCCCCGGCTCTTCCCGATGCTGAGCAGGCGGCACAGCCGGGAATAGGCCGAGCGATCCATTGGGTAGACCAGGAGCGACGTGCCGTCGGTCAGATCAAGGCGGCATCCCACCACCAGGCGCACGCCCGTTTCCTTGGCAGCCTCGTATGCCCGGACGATCCCGGCTAGAGAGTTCCGGTCGGTGATGCCCAGCGCCGAGATGCCGAGCAGTTTGGCCTGCTCGAACAGCTCGGCCGGGCTGGATGCTCCACGCAGAAACGAAAAATGAGTGGTGACCTGCAGGTCGGCATACACGCTCATGCAAAGAACCCGTGCATCCACCAGCGGCCGCCCTCGGTCATCGGCGCATCGCGGAAGATCCAGAAGCGAGAGCCCTCGATCGTCTCAAGCCGGTAGTAATCCCGGATCCTCTTCGGCTCAGTGCCGAGCCACCACTCGGAGGTGATCCGTTCCGGCCCGTCAGCCTTCGCGACCTTGTAGCGAACGCGGCGCCAGATGAACGACACCGGCGGGTGATCCGGCAGCAAGGCGGTTGTCATGATCGATTCCGGCGGATCGAGGAGGCGGGTGGGACGCTCTAGGTTCTCCGGCCAAGTGGATCCCGATGGAGGTGCGAGAGGCGAAACCCTCCTGGTCATGCGCTCGGGGATAAGCGATTGAACGGGAGCAAGCCTATAGACGCGGTCCTCCCCAATGCGGGCGGTCAGCCGGTCAACGAGCTGGCTCAGATCGACGGCCTCGTCCTCAGCCTCGATCTCTCTTGCAACCGTCTGCTTTTCAAAGAGGGGCTCGGTACGATTGGCGATGAGGACGACCTCCTCGATGCCAAAGCCCGGATCGACCGTCTCGATCGTCTCGTCGAACAGCTTTGCCAAGTGGACGTGGTCCCGGCTGGCCTTGGCTGTCCCGACCCGAAGTGACGCGCCTTTCTGATCCACCCGGCGGAAGATCAGGTCTAGCCGCCGGACACCCTCGCCGCGTTGCTCCAACGCCTGGCACAACTCCTCCGAGAGCCGTCGCACCACAAGCTGCAAGTCTTCCAACCGGCCGATCGGCTCTGCGAAGGCGCGGGATGCAATCACCGCCTCGCCCGGAATGATCGGAGTGATCGGCTCGAAGGCATGCCCCAGCGCCTGGTCCAGGCGCAGGCTTGCCTCGCATCCGAAGCGGCGCACCATCGGCGCTCTCGGCATGGCAGCGAGCTGGCCAACACGCTCGACACCCAGGCGGTGCAGGGCGCTCACGGTCTCATGCGAGAGCCGGAGGGCCTGCACGGGCAGGGTGGAAACTGCGTCCACAGCTCGGCCGGGTAGAATAATCCCGCCCTTACCGAACCGCGCAACAGCCCATGCCGCCCCCGGCACATCGGCAATCGCAGCGCGGGCATGAATACCATTGTTCTCGACACGATCGATCAGCTTCTTGAGCAGTACCTCTTCACCACCGAAGAGATGCTCCACTCCCGCGATGTCGATCCAGAGTCCATCCGGGGGATCGGGCGCGACGACGGGTGAAAAGCGGATGGCCCATTCGGCGAGTTGACGCAGCGAAGCGTGCTCGCCCTCGGGGTCGGCGTCGATGATGTGCAGATCGGGAACCATAGCCTGGGCTTTGGCGACGGCCATCCCCTCGATCAACCCGACCTTCTGGGCAGCGGGACACGCGGAGGCGATCAGCCGGCGCGAGCCCTGCTTGATCACCGTCACAAGCGGCTTCTCGCGCGGAGGATCACCGAACTTGCGCCTGATCCTGTCGGTCGGCCAGGTTGGCAGGAAGAGCGAGACGACCCTGCGCATCGCAGGCCTCCAAAATCCAGGAACGGGGTTCCGCACCCCGGCA
>NZ_JAGPUP010000410.1:0-8870 GCF_018069605.1 Microvirga sp. HBU67558
GCAGGTGTGTCGAGCGGGCCGGCGGCCTAATACGCCTCGGTTCGGGCGTCTGAGGAGCCATACAGCATCGCGGACGCATCGACAGAAAGGATGCGGTTACCCGGAAGATCCGCCCTAGCGAGTGACTCTGCCTGGAAGCTTCGGGGGCAGGATTAGCAAGAAACAACAGCGGTTTACCCGATGAATGTCCAGGTGCTTTGCCCTACGCATAGAGCCAAACTTCAAGCCTCGCGCCACCAGTTGTCGATCCATTCTATCCTAGCGCTCAATCAGGAACGGATCTTGTGTTGGCCCCAACGTGCCTCGGGACGAGTTTTACAACACGACGTGCGCCAAGGCTCTCACCGCTTCCGATCCGGGCGCGATCATTTACCCCATTTCCTTTGTCGAATGGATTTCCAGAGGCTTATCTGGCTTATTTCGATCAGGGCCGGATTGTGGCCTGTGATGCACAGATGTCGTTGAAGTCCCGCCCGATGCTCCTCTCTAAGATACTGCCTCGTGATCTCCATCTCCTGGTGTAAGAACCTGCTTGCTCGCCACCCGGTCCTGAACGTTCTGGTTCTGGCTGGGGTCTTCAACTTGTTTTGCGCGGCCCTCGTCTACGATGAACGGGGGAACGCATCTGATCAGGCAAGGGCAGCATCCAGCAATCTTGTTGCATCGGTGAGCCGAGATATCTCCCGCAACATCGAGATCATCGATCTGACGATCCAGAAGGTCATCGAGCGGTTCACCCAGCCAGGCTTCACCGAACTGGGTTCTGACCTTCAGCGCCAGCTGCTGTTCGATCAGGTTGCGACGGCGCAGTACTTTGCAGCCATCGCCGTTGTCGATGAGAACGGGAAGCTAAGATACCACTCCCGTTTCACGGACCCGGACATCATCAACGTCGCAAAGCTACAGTATTTTACTGTCCACCGCGATCGTCCGGATGTGGGGCTTTATGTTTCGCTGCCGATCAAGAGCCCAGTTGGCCTTGGATGGGGCCTCGTGTTCAGTCGGCGGCTTTCTCACCCGGATGGCCGGTTCGCCGGGATTGCGTATGTCGGCCTGGGCCTGGACTACTTCACCGATCTGTTCCGCAGGATGGACCTGGGACCGAATGGCTCCATGTCGCTCATGCGAGCGGACAGGAAGCTGGTCGTGCGGGAGCCATTCACCGAGAAGCATCTTGGCACTGATGTCAGCAGGGCGGGGATCTACCGCTACTATCCGCAGCAGCGTTCAGGATCGTTTGAGTCCAGCTCCTCGCCAATCGACGGGATCCCGCGGCTGTACACATTCACCCAGATCGGGGATTTCCCGCTGACGATCAGCGTGGGACGCTCTCTGCAGGATGTCTATGCCGCCTGGCGAAGCCGAGTTCTGACGATTGGTGGCATCGTGCTAGCCCTGACCGGGGCCATGATTGCCCTGGCTCTGAACCTGCGGCAGGAGTTTCGCCGCAGGTGCGCTGCGCACCAAGAGGCCTTGCACAACGAAGCGCTCTTTCGCGGAGCCATGAAGGGCGCCGGCATCGGAACGGCGCTGCTGCGCCTCGATGGGACCGTGTTCAAGGTCAATCCGGCCTTCTGTCGGCTGTTCGGATTTACGGAAGAGGAGATGCTATCGCGGACCGCCGCAGACCTGACCCATCCGGACGATGCGCCTCCAGATGATAGCGCTCTCTTAAGGGGTGAGACAGACTTTGCAGCGACGGAACGGCGCTTTGTTCGCAAGGATGGCACCGAGGTGTGGGTCCTTCGGTCGTCCTCACTGGTGCGTGACGAGGCGGGGCGGCCCGCTTATCTGATCGTGCAATTCCAGGATATCACGGCCCGACGCGAAGCCGAGGAGCGGCTCAGATACAACGCGACCCATGACGAACTGACCGGTCTTCTGAATCGATCCGCCTTCGAGCAGAAGCTCGAAGAGGCTCTGGCGCAAAGCCGTGACACCGGCATCAAGCATGCCCTAGCCTTTGTGGATCTCGACCGGCTGAAGATCATCAACGATTCCGCCGGCCATGTCGCGGGTGACGCCTTGTTGCGAGGGGTGGCAGGAGCCTTGCCCAATTACCTGCGCGAAGGCGATGTTATCGGCCGGCTCGGCGGGGATGAGTTTGGCATCATCCTGCTCGGATGTTCCCTTGATGATGCGACAGTGATCCTTGAGGAACTCAATATCGCGGCCAGTGCCATTCAGTTCCCCTGGGAGGATCGCAGCTATAGTGTCGGGGCCAGCATCGGGGTGACCGAGATTACGCCGAGCACCCGCTCCCCAAGCGCTGTCCTCGCTCAAGCGGATGTTGCCTGCCTGGCGGCCAAGATGGCAGGACGGAACCGGGTCAGCATCTACAGACCCGAGCAGAGCGAAGCGGTTGATCGTCACCGCGAGATTGCGGTCGCGGCTGGGATCAAACTGGCCATAGAAGAGGGTCGGCTACGGCTCTTTGCTCAAAGGATTGTTGCGTGCGCGGATCCGACCCAGCAGCGGTATGAGGTCCTGGTGCGGATGCTAGACAGGGATGGGACGGTCATCCCGCCGTCTGTGTTTATTCCGGCGGCAGAACGATATGACCTCATTGGGGCCATCGACCGTTGGGTCGTCCGGGAAGCGCTGACCTCGATTGGACGGGCAGGGTGCCTTGAGCGGGATACTCAGATCCATCTCAACCTGTCCGCAGCCTCAATCGGCGATGCGTCGTTTGCGGCTTACGTCCTCAAGGTTCTTGAATGTACTGGCGTCGCGCCAGAAATCCTGGTCTTTGAGATCACGGAAACGGCCGTGGTCAGCAATATGGCCGTGGCAGCCACGACAGTCGGCAGGTTGCGGGAGATGGGATGCCAGATTGCGCTGGATGATTTTGGCGTTGGCCTGAGTTCGTTCAACTACCTGCGCCAGTTCCCGGTCGATATTGTCAAAATCGACGGGAGCTTCGTTCACAATATGACGACCAATACGGTGGACCGCTACATCGTCAAATCCATTCACCAGATCGCCACAGAACTCGGCGCACAGACGGTCGCTGAGTTCGTCGAGGATCAGGCGACCTTCGAATTGGTCTCGTCCATGGGCATCACGTTCGCCCAGGGCTACGCGATCCACAGACCTGAGCCCTTCGAGGAGATCATGGCAGATCACGAGAGCCGGGTCGAAGCATAATGCTAATGTGCCATTACTGTTGGGACAGGGTAACGTTCGACCAGATCTTGTAAGAATGGCGACCGTGTCCGGTCGCATAAGCTTTCCTTAGTTGTGCCGCGAGCCTGTCATTGGCTTTTCATATTCAATGGGTTAGTGCTTGATCCCGTTCGTAGGGACGGTTTCCCATGTTGATGTGGAGCACAGTGGTTACTTTCCTCCTCTCGTTGGTGGCCGTCGGGCCGCTGCGGGCGAGTGCTCCCTCCTGGCTCCTGTCTGGGGCAGAGCTGGCGGCGGTGATCAGCGTCTTTGCCCTGGTGTGCTTCCTTGAAGGCAGCGGCGGCAACACCGATCGCTCCAATCCCACCGGCTGACAAGTTTTCGTAAGGAACTCCGCCTGGGGTGCGGCTCCGTCCTTGATCGGAGACAGCCCATGAGACGCTTTCTGCTCGCCGCGATCGGGATTGTTCTGGCGTCCCCAACGGCGATCGCTGACGGCCTGAGCCTTGCAGGCTCCCTCTGGGAATGCATCCGCACCTCTGATCGGTCTCAGTTCGTGATCACCTTCTACCCTGGTGGCGGCGTCGGGGGAGGCGAGTTGGAGAATGGTGAGGTCAGCCCCTACATCTTCGATGCTTCACAGACGAGGCCGGGCGAGTGGCCGGGCAAATGGGAGCAGGCAGGCCAGCGTTTCACCTGGAACTTCCCCGATCAGAGCATCCGGATTGAAGGGAGCCTTTCAGGTCCAGGGCAAGCAAATGCGCGGCTCACCGGCACTGAAACCTCGTCGGGAGAGCACTCGGCTATCACCTGCGCCGCCCTATCCAAGCTGCCAAAGATCGGGGAGGGGTTGGTCATCCCCAAGAACGGTCGCTTCATCGACCTGGATCAGGAAGACGGCGCGTTGAAAGTGCCTGCGGGCATTTCTCTGCAGGAGCCGGGGAGGCGATAAGTATTATGGTTGCGGTGATCAGGAGTCAGTCGCAGATCCTTGTTCTGCGCACTGTGACATCGCCATAGGCGTCGATCCGCTTCGTTAAGACAACGCGGCATTCCTCGACCGGCGTAGGAATGCCGACAACGCTCTCCTGGTAGATGGGCGGAGGCAGGACCGGCTGCACAGAGACAATAGGGACATTCCGAGGAGGAACCAACGCAGGCCCCTCAAAGCCTTCGCTCTCCTCCAGAGGCACAATCGGCAGAGGCTGCTGCGGCACCAGAGCTGGCCCTTCATAACCGCCAACAAAGCGGCGCTCGATCACGCGGCGGTCGATCACCCTGTGCTCGACCGGTGGGGCGATGTAAGTCTCCTCGACCGCGAGCCGGCTCCGGACGGGTGGACGCTCCAGAACTGCTCCTTGATCCTCGAAGTATGGGGGTAGATCTGCGGCGAGGGCAGCCGCTGTGCTCACCAGAGTTGATCCGCCGAGCACCAGTGCGGCAAAGCCCGCGTGTGCAACTTTGTTTAGATCAAACACCCGCATGTGAACTCCTGACGTCCGTGAATGGCAACGTCGCCTCACAGTCAAGGTTCCCCTTCTGGTCTCGCGCTCCTCTTCCCTTGCCAATGCCTCCAGGTGTTCGGCTATCGCAAGGAGTTGCTCGCGGGTCTCGGTGATCGAGATCTTTTCGACAGCAGTGCCGATTTCCTGAACCTGACGGCGGTACTCCGCCGCTTTGTCATGACAGGGACGATTCACGGCCGACACCTCCAATCGAATCCGGGACTGTGCCTTGCTAAAAAGGGCGACGCCGGCGCGATCGGAGTTGAAGGCGCTCCTGGATCGGCAGGCGTCGGGGCCTCGCAATCAGGGCGGTCCAGCGGACCAGGCCGTGAGAGGCCGCTGCCATCAGATTGCCTCGACGAGGCGGTACGCCGAAGCTCTCCTTTGGCTTAAGTTGCTACTCCATCCGTGTGTCCGGAAGGGCTGGGCCGTTCACCCGGCGAATGCAGCCGAAAGCTATCGGTTCGAGATGGTCAGGCTTGAGCAGCACCCACTGGAGCCGGTGTCCGGAGGGGCACAACGTTGGCCATCTCGGAGGCACGCGCGGCTGCCTGTTGGACTGCGGCTTCGAGGTCATCCGGCACATAAGGCTTCCGCAGGACCGCAAAGCCTTCCCTGTCAGCCTCCGCGACCGCCTCGCTGTAGCCGGTGGCCAGCACGATGCCGACCCAAGGCCAGCGGTCGCGGACGATCCGCGCGAGATCAATTCCGTCCATCTCTCCCGGCATCACGAGATCCGAGAGCACCACGTCGAAGCGGCTGTTCGCCTCCAGCATCGCCAAGGCATCGCCGGCATTGTGCGCCCTCGTGACATGGTGCCCGCGCTCGGATAGCACCGTCTCGGCCATCTCTGCCACCTGCACGTTGTCCTCCACCACGAGGATGCTCAGGGCGCGCGGGTTCTGCGGCGCGGGCACGCTGTCCGGCACGGCAGGCTCGAGTTCATCCGCCGTGGCCTTGGGCAGGTACAGCGTGATCGTGGTGCCGCGTCCCACCTCGCTGCGGATGTCGACGGATCCGCCGGAATGCTCGACGAGGCCATAGACCTGCGCCAGGCCCAGCCCCGTTCCCTTGCCGACCTCCTTGGTGGTGAAGAACGGCTCGAAGACGCGGGCGAGCACCTCCCGCGGCATGCCCACGCCGGTATCCGACACGGACAGCGCCACCCCCTCCAGGGCTTCGCCATCGCGCAGCACCGTGTTCTCGGTCGTCACGCGGAACGTTCCGCCTTTGGGCATGGCATCGCGGGCATTGGCCGCCATGTTGATGAGCGCCACCTGGAGCTGAGACGGATCGATCCGCACCGGCCAGAGCTGCTCGGCCAGCTCCAGCTCCAGCCGAATGTCGCCGCGCAGGGACTGAACGAGCATGTCCTCGGCCTGGCCAATGACCTCGTTGAGGCTCACGGTCTCGGCATGCAGCGGCTGCTTGCGGGCAAACACCAGCAGCTTGCCGGTCAGGGTCCGGGCCTGCTCGACGGCGCTCAGCGCATTGCCGATCAGGCGGCTGCGGCGCTCGTCGTCCTTGGCGCGGCGCAGCAGGTCGAGGTTGCCCATCACCACCGCAAGAAGATTGTTGAAGTCGTGGGCGATGCCCCCGGTGAGCTGGCCGAGAGCTTCCATTTTCTGGGCCCGGCGCAGGCGCTCCTCCACCTCCTCGCGGAGGTGCGTCTCCTGGGCGAGCTGGGACGTGGCCGCCTGCTCGCGTCTGTAGCGCGCCAGCGCCAATCCGGTCATCACGGCAAGCCCCGCCATGATCACCAGGGTGATCAGGCCATACCGGATCAACTGCTCACGCCAGCCCGCCAGAACCGCGTCCGTTCCAAGGGCAAAGCGAACATAGATCGGGTAGCGGTCGAGCTTCTGGTAGGCGATGATGCGCTCGATCCCGTCATTGGAGGAGACGCCGGTGTAGACGCCCGCAGGGCTCGACTGGGCGGCCTGCATAAACCGTTCACCGGCCCGAGCAGCGTTCGTGCTGGTGTGAGCATCCCGGACCAGGAAGGTGCCATCGGCGCGCACGAGGCTCGCCGCATGGTCCATGTCAGGGGCGCTGCGCCGGTAGAGATCTTGGAAGTAGGACGGGTAAGCGGCCACCAGAATGGCGCCGGTCAGGCGGCCGTCGGCTCCCACCAGCGGCCGCGCGACGGTGAACAGGTCATTGCCATTGACGCGCCCGCGCAGCGGTTCGCCGACCATGAGCTCCCGCCGCCCGGCCCGGAAGGCCATCATATAGGGTCGGTCGGCAATGCTCACCTGTGGGACAGGGTAGTGGCCGCTGGCGCTCTGGAGCACCCCGTCCTGATCGACCACCCAGATTGAGCCGATCTGCTTTTGCTGCGCGACGATGCCTTTCAGCAGGTGGTGCAGCTGAAGGGAGTTGCGCAGGTCGCCCGGTGCCATCGAGGCGACCCGATCCTCGACCCGGTCCATGACCAGCTCATAGGACTCGAACACCTTCTGGGCATGGCCCTGGAGAACGAGCGTGGCCCGTTCAATCGCCTTGTGGGCTTCATCCAGGGCATGGGTTCGGCTGTGCCAGGCGGCGGCACCGAACAGGCTGACGGGAAGCACAAGGGAGACGATGAACAAAGCCCAGAGGATCCGGTGAGCCCCCTCCTGCCCGAACCATCGACGCGCCACATTGGGCAAGGTGTTCTCCATGCGAAGCTGACGGGCTTCCGCCCTGTGAGGGGCGAGGTAGGGCTTTGTCACTGTTCTGCCAAGCTCTGCCCGAGGAGGTGCATCCGCAGACCTTTGTAGCTTAGCCGGACTGCCAAACGCCATTGGGCCGGGAAAGTTCCTGGTGTGAAGGGGCGATATTCAGACTCCGGAAGGTCGGCCGGCGGCGAGCCTCTTGAGGGTTCAGGCTCCGGCTTTTCGCTCACGCTGGCTCGTGGAGGTGGCGAGAGCGGAACTGGCGTGGTTCCAAAGCCTGACGATCCGGTTGATGTCAGTGCAGGACCGGCTCCAGCGGGATGGACAAAAGGACCTCACCGGACGGGTTCACCACGTCGAGCCGCCAGCCCTGCCAGGATGCGCCGCTCTGGATGGCCTCCTCCCGGATATCCTCGATGGCGACCAGAGCCTGAGCCTTGGCATCCTCCAGATCCGAAACCTCGATCCCTTCGTCATCAAGGATCTCTTCGTGGCTGTTCACCAGGTGAAAGTAGCAGCGCATGAGCGTTGTCGGGACCTCAGTCCAAACCACATGATCGTTGAAGACATCTGTCATATGTCACCGGATGATGGTCCTATCTGGGCACATAGGCCTTGTGATTGGATCTGGCCAATCCTCCTATGTGCTGAGGCCCGTATAGGGAATGAACGGCTGGGCTTATCCGTTATGATGTCTTATCGGCCGGCTGCCCTACAGGTTCACCAAGCAGAATCCTATTCCGATGAAAGCCACGGCTGCCAGGATCGACAGCCAGAACAAGCCGGTACGGGTTGTCTGCTCCTGCTCGTCCATCTCAGCCTCAATGGCTTTGATCCGGCGTTCCTGCTCGCGCTCGTGAGGCGGCTCGCTGTCCTCGGGCATGGTTGTCGGTCCTCGTCCGAGAGACCGCCATATCACATGGTGTGTGAGAAGAAAGTCCGCTAATTGCGTGTAATGCTTTGTCTGGAACCGAATAGGACGTCTTCTAAGTCGGCCCAAGCCGTCCGTGACTACTGGTAACAACTTACAAGATAAAGCGGCCAAAATCTCCGAGAGCATAAGGATTCGTGGGGCACCAAGTCGTGAGTCGACTTCAGGCGCTCGCCATTCCGACATGTTGATTTCGCCGTGAATGAGGGATGTCCTCAAGTGCACCATCGCTGCCCCACGAAACCTCATCCTCTCATGGCCGAGGCCCATAGGGGTCAGGCTGCAAGCCTTGAGCGGCGAAGTCGGAAAGCCGCGCCTGAGTTAGTGAAGAGAGTATTCAGCTAAGCCGCCCAAGGATGCTTGGAGCTTACTCGCGGGTCTTCGTCTTGGATGGTGCGCGACGCTTGGGCTTTGAAGTCTCAGCCCGAGCCGCTCCCGTCTCATCGGACGCAACGGTTGCTCTTGCGGCAGCCTTCCTTCGCTGCTGGCCAAGGCCGCTGCTTCTCGCGAGTTCCGAGCGCTTCTCGGCATAGCTCGGCGCAACCATCGGATAATCGGCAGGAAGCCCCCACTTTGTACGATACGCGTCGGGGGTCAGCCCCAGCTTCCCAAGATGGCGCTTGAGGGTTTTGTACCTCTTGCCGTCCTCGA
>NZ_JAGPUP010000411.1:0-8936 GCF_018069605.1 Microvirga sp. HBU67558
CCGGCCTTGTGCCGGTGATCCCGACCCGTAAGGCGCTCTGCTCTTCCAATCGGGATGGCCGGGACCAGCCCGGCCATGACGCAGAGGGTGTCAGGACGGACGGAGGATGGCGAGACGAGCGGGGGGTGGCGAGGAAGGGCGGAGGGTGACGGAACGACCCTGGGATGGCCGGGACAAGCCCGGCCATGACGTAGGGAGGATCAGGGCGAGCCCGCCCCGATTCGGACAGGCGCGGTGTTCCTATAAGCGGGATCGCCGGGACAAGCCCGGTGATGACGGGGAGAAGGTCACGGCCGGCCATGCCGGCCCCGGCGTGCGAAGAGGCGTCTCGGATGGGGACCGGGCCGAAGGGACATCGACCGTCACCCGTGCGATCGGCTGGAAACGAAGCGGGGTCAGGCCTTTAGACGTGGCAGTTGACCCAAAATGTCACCACTCGGGCAGGGCCGCGAAAGGGCCGCAGGCGGTCGGCGCCCCGGGGCGATGCCCGACCCGACAATAAGTTGCTGAAACGTAAACGGATTTTGGCCCCTGCCTTGCCTCTGGAAAACCCGTCAAAAAGCTTGAAAATCGCGCCGTTTTCCCCCATCTAAGGGACTGATTTCAATTGGATTCGCGGGCCTGCCGAATGGCTTGACGAAGCGGCGCCGATAAGCCGCCTCTCGCGAAAGGGCAGACCGTTTTAAGAAAGACCAACCTTGACCGATCCGAACGATATCCGCTCCGGCGGCCCCGCGGGGGACCAGCCGGC
Source organism: Microvirga sp. HBU67558 (assembly GCF_018069605.1). NCBI lineage: Bacteria > Pseudomonadati > Pseudomonadota > Alphaproteobacteria > Hyphomicrobiales > Methylobacteriaceae > Microvirga > Microvirga sp. HBU67558. The sequence continues at coordinate 752 of NZ_JAGPUP010000411.1, forward strand.
GAGCGACATCAAGCTGATTTCCATCGTCGACGAGATGAAGCGCTCCTATCTCGATTACGCCATGAGCGTGATCGTGAGCCGCGCTCTGCCCGACGCGCGCGACGGCCTCAAGCCCGTGCATCGGCGCATCCTCTATTCCATGCATGAGAACGGCTATACGCCGGACAAGAAATACGTGAAGTCCGCCCGCATCGTCGGCGACGTGATGGGTCAGTACCATCCGCACGGCGACAGCGCGATCTATGACGCCTTGGTGCGCATGGCGCAGGATTTCTCGCTGCGCCTCATGCTCGTGGACGGGCAGGGCAATTTCGGTTCCGTGGACGGCGATCCGCCGGCGGCCATGCGCTACACCGAGTCCCGCCTCGCCAAGGCGGCGATGCCGCTCCTCGACGACATCGACAAGGACACGGTCGACTTCACGCCCAACTACGACGAGTCCAAGGACGAGCCGTCGGTCCTGCCGGCGCGCTTCCCGAACCTGCTCGTCAACGGGGCTGGCGGCATCGCGGTCGGCATGGCCACCAACATGCCTCCCCACAACCTGGGCGAGGTCATCAACGGCTGCCTGGCCTTCATCGACAATGACGCCATCTCGACCGAGGAGCTGATCGAGCTTATTCCGGGTCCCGACTTCCCGACCGGGGCGCTGATCCTCGGCCGCGCGGGCGTCAAGTCCGCCTACACCACGGGCCGCGGCTCCATCGTCATGCGGGCGAAGTCCGAGGTCGAGGAGATCCGCAAGGACCGCGAGGCGCTGATCTTCACCGAGATCCCGTATCAGGTGAACAAGGCCTCGCTGATCGAGAAGATCGCCGAACTCGTGCGCGAGAAGAAGATCGAGGGCATCGCCGACCTGCGCGACGAATCCGACCGCGACGGCATGCGCATCGTGGTCGAGATCAAGCGCGACGCCATGGCCGACGTGGTGCTCAACCAGCTCTATCGCTATACGCCGCTGCAGACGAGCTTCGGCGCCAACATGGTGGCGCTCAACGGCGGCCGTCCCGAGCTGATGAACCTGAAGGATCTGATCAGAGCCTTCGTGGACTTCCGCGAGGAGGTCGTCTCCCGGCGTACCAAGTACCTGCTCAACAAGGCCCGCGAGCGCGCCCACGTGCTGTGCGGCCTCGCCATCGCGGTGGCCAATATCGACGAGGTGATCCGCCTCATCCGCACGGCGCCCGATCCGAATGCTGCCCGCGAGGCCCTCATGGGCCGCGACTGGCCGGCGCACGACATCGCGCCGCTCATCGCGCTCGTGGACGATCCGCGCCACAAGATCAACGAGGACGGCACCTACCGCCTCTCCGAGACCCAGGCCCGCGCCATCCTCGACCTGCGCCTGCAGCGCCTCACCGCACTCGGCCGGGACGAGATCGGCGACGAGCTCGCCAAGTTGGCCGCGGAAATCTCAAACTATCTCGAGATCCTGCGGTCGCGCGCCCGCATCATGGGCATCATCAAGGACGAGCTGATCGAGGTCCGGGACGCCTTCGCGACCCCGCGCCGAACCCAGATCGTCGACTGGGATTCCGACGTCGACGACGAGGACCTGATCGCCCGCGAGGACATGGTCGTGACCGTGTCCCATGCCGGCTACATCAAGCGCGTGCCGCTCTCGACCTATCGTGCGCAGCGCCGCGGCGGCAAGGGCCGTTCCGCCATGACGACCCGGGACGAGGATTTCGTCACCCGCCTGTTCGTGGCCAACACCCACACGCCGGTCATCTTCTTCTCCTCCGAAGGCCAGGCCTACAAGGAGAAGGTGTGGCGCCTGCCGCTGGCCGCTCCCAACGCCAAGGGCAAGGCGCTGGTGAACATGCTGCCGATCAAGCAGGGCGAGCGCATCACCACCATCATGCCGCTGCCCGAGGACGAGGCGTCCTGGGACAAGCTCGACGTGATGTTCGCCACGTCGCGCGGGACCGTTCGCCGCAACAAGCTGTCGGACTTCGTCCAGGTGAATCGCGGCGGCAAGATCGCCATGAAGCTCGATGAGGGCGACCACATCGTCGACGTGCAGATCTGCTCGGAGAACGACGACGTGCTGCTCACCACGGCCAAGGGCCAGTGCATCCGCTTCCCCGTGACGGACGTGCGCGTGTTCAAGGGGCGCGACTCCATGGGCGTGCGCGGCATCAACCTGGCCGAGGGTGACGACATCATCTCGATGGCGATCCTGCGCCACGTGGAAGCGACCGGCGAGGAGCGTTCGGCCTATCTCAAGATGCGCCGCGCCGTGACCGGCGAGCAGATGGGCGCCGATGCCGACGCGACGGACGACGCGGAGGAGACGGAAGGCGCGAACTTCTCGCTGTCCCAGGAGCGCTATGCGGAGATGAGCGCGCAGGAGCAGTGCATCCTGACGCTCTCCGAGAAGGGCTACGGCAAGCGCACCGTGTCCTACGAATACCGCATCACGGGACGCGGCGGCAAAGGCATCACGGCCATGGCGGTCAACAGCCGCAACGGCAAGCTGGTCGCCTCCTTCCCGGTCGAGGGTTCCGACCAGATCATGCTCGTGACCGATGGCGGCCAGCTGATCCGCGTTCCGGTCGAGGGCATCCGAGTCGTCGGCCGCAACTCGCAGGGCGTCACCGTCTTCTCGACCAAGAACAAGGAGAAGGTGGTCTCGGTGGAGCACATCGAGGGCGAGGACGAGGACGGCGAAGGCATCGACGAGGTTTCGACCGAGGGCGGCGAGCCCACCGAAGGGTAAGACCCGTCGGCCGATTGAGAACATTGGAAAACCCGCCGGCTCAGGTCGGCGGGTTTTTCGTCGGCTGGAAGGCAGTCTGTCCCGGCCGCCGTTGTGCTCAGACGAGGCTCGACAGCGCGGCCGGGCTCAACACGGCCACGGCGGTGACGACGACAATGACAAGACGGACGATCATGGCTCTCTCCTGACCTAAGGTGAGCCTTATCTCTCACGGGGCGGCTCGGCTTGCCGTGTGCCAGCGCACGGCTTGCCGGATGGCCCTAATCCAGCTACGCCTTGGCCCATGACACGCACCGCGCTTTATACCGGCAGCTTCGACCCGGTGACCAACGGCCACCTGGACGTCCTGCGCCAGGCCTGCAGCGTGGCCGATCGGATCGTGGTCGCCATCGGGGTCCATTCCTCGAAGGCTCCGGTCTTCTCCGCGGAGGAGCGGGCCGACATGCTGCGCGAGGTCTGCGGGCCGGTTCTGCAGGAGCGGGGCGTCGCGCTCGAGGTCGTGACCTTCAACGACCTCGCGGTCGAGGCGGCCCGCCGCCACGGCGCGAGCCTGATCGTGCGCGGCCTTCGGGACGGCACGGATTTCGACTACGAGATCCAGATGGCCTCCATGAACGCCGCCATGGCGCCCGAGGTCCAGACCCTGTTCTTCCCGGCTTCGCCCCCTGTTCGCCCCATCACGGCCACGCTTGTGCGCCAGATCGCCGGAATGCGCGGCGACGTCTCGGCCTTCGTGCCGGGACTTGTCGCCGATCGCCTGAAAGCCAGATTCAGGCAGCCATAGGTAGCATCGTCCTCGATAAGGAGACTTCCCACCATGAAGCGTTTGCTCGCCGCCGGAGCGTTCGTGCTCGCCGGCCTCATCCCGGCCCTCGCCCAGCAGGCCAACGACCCGCAGAACACGATCTTCCTCGACACCAAGGACGGCCGCATCGCCATTCGCCTGCGCCCGGATCTCGCTCCGAAGCATGTCGAGCAGATCAAGGCCCTGACGAAGCAGGGCTTTTACAACGGCGTCGTGTTCCACCGGGTGATCGGCGGCTTCATGGCCCAGACCGGCGATCCGACCGGAACCGGCACCGGCAAGTCCAGCCTGCCCAACCTCCCGGCCGAGTTCACCAAGACGCCGTACAAGCGCGGCTCCGTCGGCATGGCCCGGTCCCAGAGCCCGGATTCGGCCAACAGCCAGTTCTTCATCTGCTACGAGGGCTGCGGGCCGCTCACCGGCCAGTACACGCTCTTCGGCGAGGTCGTGTCCGGCATGGACGTCGTCGACAAGATCAAGAAGGGCGATGCCGCCGCCAACGGCATGGTGTCGAACCCCGACAAGATCGTGAAGATGCAGCTCGCCGCCGACGCGAAGTGATGCGCCTTCATCCGGAATCCGGAGCGCGGCTGGTCCTCGCCGCGCTCCTGTTCGGAAACCTGGCCGCTCCGCCGCTCGCCGCTCAGGTGCTCTCACCGGCATTCGACCCGTATGCGTGGGAAGAGCCCTATCAGCAGCCGCCTCCGCTTCCAGAGGGCCTCAGGGGCACGGTCCGCCCGCGTCCCGATGCCCCGAAGGTCGAGCGTATCGACCGGATCGCCCAGATCTTCCAGGCCATTCAGGCCTGCTGGCGCCCGGCCTCGGGCAGCGGCTATTCCGGTCAGGAAATCACCCTGCGCCTGAGCTTCAAGCGCAACGGCGAGGTGCTGGGACAGCCCCGGATCACCTATTACAAGGCGGGAACCCAGGACGACCGGCGCGAGCCCTTCACCCGAGCCGTGCGCGAAGCCTTTGAGCGCTGCACGCCACTTCCCTTTACGGAAAGCTTTGGACGTGCCATTGCCGGGCGCGTCTTCTCCTTCCGTTTCGTCGATGCCCGGCCTATGTGAGCGGGCAGGCGACTTACTTCAGCCAATACAGCCAGCACAGGAGATCCCGATGGCAGATCCGGAAAACACCATCATCATGGAAACCACCAAGGGCCGCGTGGTCATCGAGCTGCGCCCCGACCTGGCTCCCGGTCACGTGGAGCGCATCAAGACCCTGGCCCGCCAGGGCTTCTACGACAACGTGCCGTTCCATCGGGTGATCGAGGGTTTCATGGCCCAGACCGGCGACCCGACCGGCACCGGCACGGGCGGTTCGGATCTTCCTGACCTGAAGGCCGAGTTCAACGCGGAGCCGCATGTGCGCGGCACCTGCTCCATGGCGCGGACCAACTTTCCCCATTCGGCGAATTCGCAGTTCTTCATCTGCTTCGACGATGCCCGCTTCCTGGACAAGCAATACACCGTCTGGGGCAAGGTGACCGAGGGCATGGAGAACGTGGACAAGATCAAGCGCGGCGAGCCCGTGCGCGATCCAGACCGCATCGTGTCCATGAAGGTCGCGGCGGACGCGGCTTAAAGCGTTATCGTTCGTCATGGCCGGGCCCGTTCCCGGCCATGACGAACGGAAGGGTGCCTCACGTGGCGGGTTCGCCGGGACAAGCCCGACGACGGCCGCGGGGAGCGGACCAAACGGCCCGGCAATCAGGATCCATGCGCGTCGATCTGTTCGATTTCGATCTTCCCGAAGACAGCATCGCGCTCCGCCCGGCGGAGCCGCGGGATGCCGCTCGCATGCTCGTGGTCCGGCCCGAGGCCGGTTTCGAGGACAGGATCGTTCGCGATCTGCCGGATCTGCTGCAGCCGGGCGACGTGCTCGTGCTCAACAACACCAAGGTTATCCCCTCCCGGCTTTACGGCCTGCGCGTTCGCGAGGACACCGCCGCGCGGGTCGAGATCATGCTGCACAAGCGGGAGGGGGGCGACCGCTGGAGGGCTTTCGCCCGTCCGGCCAAGAAGCTCAATGTCGGCGACCGAATCCGCTTCGGGGACGAGTCCGAGAGCACGGCCTGCGAACTCGTGCGCCTCGACGCGGAGATTGTGGAGAAGGGGGAGGGCGGCGATGTCGGCTTGCGCTTTTCCTTCGCCGGAGCCTTCCTGGATGAGGCGATCGCCCGGCTTGGGGAGTTGCCGCTGCCGCCCTACATCGCCGGAAAGCGACCGACCGACGACAAGGACCTGTCGGATTACCAGACCGTCTATGCCAGGGACGAGGGGGCAGTGGCAGCCCCGACGGCCGGCCTCCACTTCACGGAGGATCTCTTCCGTCGCCTCGACGAACGCGGCATCGCCCGCCATTTCGTGACGCTCCACGTGGGGGCGGGGACGTTCCTGCCGGTGAAGGCCGATGACACCGACGAGCACCGCATGCACGCCGAATGGGGTTCCGTCTCGGCGGAGACCGCTCGGGCCCTCAACGAGGCGCGGGCCCGAGGAGGGCGGATCGTGGCGGTCGGCACGACGTCCCTCCGGCTGCTGGAAAGCGCCGCCCAGGACGATGGGACGATCGCACCCTTCTCCGGCGATACCGCCATTTTCATTACGCCCGGCTATCGCTTCAAGGCGGTGGACGTGTTGATGACCAATTTCCACCTCCCGCGCTCGACTCTCTTCATGCTGGTTTCCGCCTTTGCAGGGCTGGAATGCATGAAGACGGCCTATGCCCATGCGATCGAAACCGGCTATCGCTTCTACTCCTATGGCGATGGAAGCCTCCTCTACCGCCGCTGAGCCGCCTGCCGTCCCCGGCTCAGAAGGCCGGGCAGGGGCCATCGCCGAGGCGCGGCGGTTATGAATGGCCTTCCGTTGGCTGCGCTTCGACCGGGAACGACACAGAGAGTTTCTGAATGACCACCGAGAGCTTCACCTTCTCCGTCAACAAGACCGACGGCGCGGCGCGCAACGGCGAGATCCGGATGCCACGCGGCGTCATCCGCACGCCCGCCTTCATGCCGGTCGGTACGGCCGCCACCGTGAAGGCCATGTATCCCGACCAGGTGAAGGCGCTCGGCGCCGACGTGGTACTCGGCAACACCTATCACCTGATGCTCCGGCCCGGGGCGGAGCGCGTTGCCAGGCTCGGCGGGTTGCATCAATTCATGAACTGGCCCTATCCGATCCTGACCGATTCCGGCGGCTTTCAGGTCATGTCCCTGTCGGCCCTGCGCAAGATCGACGAGACCGGGGTGACGTTCCAGTCCCATATCGACGGCTCGACCCATGTGCTGACGCCGGAGCGCTCGATCGAGATTCAGGGCCTGCTCGGCTCCGACATCCAGATGCAGCTCGACGAATGCGTGAAGCTGCCTTGTTCCGACGAGGTGGCTGAAAAGGCCATGCGCCTGTCTCTGCGCTGGGCCGAGCGCTGCCGGGTGGCCTTCGGCGAGCAGCCCGGCAAGGCGATGTTCGGCATCGTCCAGGGAGGAGCCGTGGAGCGGCTGCGCATCGAGAGCGCCAGGGAACTCGCGGCGCTCGGCCTCAAAGGCTACGCTATCGGCGGTCTGGCGGTGGGCGAGCCGCAGGACGTGATGCTGCGCATGATCGAAACGGTCGAGCCGCATATGCCCCGGGAAAAGCCCCGCTATCTCATGGGGGTCGGCACACCGGACGACATCGTCGAGGCGGTGCGCCGGGGTGTCGACATGTTCGACTGCGTCATGCCCACACGGGCCGGGCGCCACGGCCAGGTCTTCACCCGCCACGGCCGCATGAACCTGCGCAACGCCCGCTTCGCCGAGGATGTGAGCCCGCTCGATCCGGAATCGAAGTGCAGTGCCTCCAACACCTACAGCCGAGCCTATCTCCATCATCTCGTCCGCTCGAACGAGATCCTGGGCATGATGCTCCTGACCTGGAACAACCTGGCGTATTACCAGGAACTCATGGCCGGGTTGCGCAAGGCGATCGCCGAGGGCAGGCTTGACGATTACATCGGTGAGGTCAAGGAAGGATGGGCGAGGGGCGAGTGGGACAGCAAGGCGGAGATCGGCCAGCACGCCGACAACGTGGCCATGGGGGCGGAGGGTTGATCAGCCGGCGCAGGCCTCTTCCCGCCTGTAGCCATTGGCCGAAACACCCCTCTTCCGGTACAGCGCCCGAGGTTTTGCCCTCCCGGCAAGGCTTTTCCATTGACCCGACGCACGATAGCCCCTATCTCGGGCTCACCCCTGGGAGCGCGTAGCTCAGCCGGTAGAGCATCTGACTTTTAATCAGAGGGTCCTGGGTTCGAGTCCCAGCGCGCTCACCAATATTTTCAAAGGGTTACCGGCATCTGCCCTTTGCGCCGTTTCTTCCCAGGTAGCCAATAGGTAGCCAGACGCTCCGGTCAGCTCGCGCTTGCTCCTGGTCAACTCGGGCAGATCACGTCTGCCCGCACCGTGGATGTGTCAGCGTTGGTTCGCTCCAGGGCAGGGGCGTCGTAGATGATCAGCAGGGCGCCAGCACCCCCCTCAGGCCAGAGCTCAATCCCCTCCGGATGATCCACATGCAGTTGGTAGGGCAGTTCGGCGACCGTCTCGATCCGCTCAGGGTCGATCACCCCAGAGGCATTGTCGTGCGCCGCATCCCGCCACCTTAAAACATACGCTGGCC
>NZ_JAGPUP010000412.1:0-9099 GCF_018069605.1 Microvirga sp. HBU67558
AAAATCCAGGAACGGGGTTCCGCACCCCGGCAGCGCACGAGTTCAACCTGCCAGCGGCCGCGTTTAAGGCCGCCAGCAGGAACAACCTCTGACGGGACCGGCGACACGCGCCATCGCGTCGAGGCAGCGGTGGGAAGCTTGGTCAAGTCCTTTTGGGCAACCGTCCACCAGCGTCGGATGATCAGGGCGGGAACGCCTGAACCCTCCGCGGCCACCTGCAGGCGACGCGAGGCGGTAAGGCCGAGCTGGGAGACTTCACCGACGACGGCACCGAGGCCTTTCTGATGAAGGCCCTCTTCAATGAGGGGCAGGACGTCGGCATCACGGCAAGTCTCGGCGTAGATGACACGATCCGGATGCAGGCCAACCTGCATGAGGCCCGGCGCAAACAGATCGCGCCGGGTCAGGCACCAGAGCACCGGTCCCTTGAGGCGAGCAGCAATCCCGGCTGCGAAGAACGCGGCGGTTCCGGCAAATTCCGAGGCGGGCCCTTCCTCGATCACCTCGTGCAGAGATCCGAGGGTAAGCCCTCTCCCGGGCAGGTGCCGGTCCAGCGCCGGGACGCCAAAGGGCAGGGACTTGCGTGAGCCATGAGCTCCGCCGAGCCTCTCGACTTGGCGACGTAAGTCGTCGATGACTTCGCGCCGGGTGGCCATCGGTCAAGCTCACCTCCCTCCTGCGACAAAATGGAACAAAACAGGAACACAAACCAACGGGGAGAGTCAACGCGAGGTTCAAGCGCGGGACTGTGGATAGCGGGGAGGAGGGTGTTGCCCTTACGATCTTGTTCGGTCCCCTTGAACTCCTGGCGACAGATGTCATATTGACAGCGACAACTGTCATTGGAGAATTGGTTTATGGCTGAGGTAGCGGAAGTTGCCCGCGTGGCGAGCTTTCTGGGAGGCCCTGCCACCCTGAAGAAGCCCGTCAACAACCAGATCGACGCCCACAAGCTGATCCTGGAGGGAATCCCTGCATCGGCCTTGCTGGTGCTGGCTGGGCATCTTCGTGACCTGCAGAAGACCGGGGCCTTTGAAAAGGCGCTGGGGATGAGCCTGCGAACGTTTCAACGTCGGAAGGACGACCCAACCAGGCTGCTGAGCACCGAGCAGAGCAGCCGCGCCTGGAAGTTTGCGGAGATCCTCGCCAAAGCCACAGAGGTTTTTGGCTCGCAGGAAGAAGCCGAACGGTGGCTGGAGCGCCCGGCCATGGGGCTCGATGGTCATCGGCCGGTCGATCTGCTGGCGACCTCGGCAGGAACCGAACTCGTGGAGACCTTCCTGGAGCAGCTCGAATATGGGGTCTATGTGTGATCCCTCTCCCCGGTGCACTGGGTGGGACAGAGCTTGTTGCCTGGCGCCTCGATCAACAGAAGCATGCCGCGACTTGGGACAGTGGCGAAGGATCATTCAGGACGGGCGGCCGATGGAACCGAAAGGGCGTTCATCGGGCAGTCTATTGCTCGATAGATCCTTCGACCGCCATCCTTGAGGTGGCGGTTCACAAGACATTCCATGTGCTCGACACGGTCCCGCACATTCTCACAGCGTTGATAATCACCGATCCAGCGGATGTTCACGTTGTGGACGTTGCCAACATTCCCAATCCGAACTGGCTTCATTCCGGTATTCCGGGGGCAGGGCAGCAGCAGTTTGGCGATGACCTGTTGGCCCAGCACAAATTCATTCTCATTCCGAGTGCTGTCTCGAAGCACAGCTGGAACCTGATTTTCGAAAGCACCACGGCGCAGGGTGCCTATCAACTGAGATCGCAAGAGCGGTTTGCGCTCGATACGAGACTGAACCCTCCATCGTAGTGATCTTGAATTTGAGAGACGGCTCGAAGACTGATAGGGTCTGCGCTCCGTCGAAACTGCGATAAGCCAGGAGGCCCGCGTGATCCAAGCCATCTGCTTTGACGCCTTCGGGACACTGGTGGAGATCACTGACAAGCGCCGGCCGTTTCGTGCCCTGCTACGGGGAGGCATTAAGACTATTACAGCCGAGGAGGTTCTGACGAGGCCTCTCAACCTTCGGGAGGTTGCGGCAAGTGTCAGCCATGAACTCGGGGAGGGCGGCCTGACAGAGCTGGAAAGGGATCTGCAGGCCGAATGCGTATCTGTACGGCTACGACCTGGCATCGCAGCAATCTGGCAATCCCTGCGGGAACGAGGTCTGCGGATTGGCGTCTGTTCCAATTTGGCGCTTCCGTATGGCCCACCGCTTCTCTCCGCCCTGCCGGATACCCCGGATGCCGTGATCCTCTCCTACGAAGTTGGGCTGGTGAAACCGGATCCCGCAATCTTCAACCTAGTCTGCGACCGGCTGCGGCTGCAGCCGGCGGAGATCCTGTTTGTCGGCGACACGCCCTCAGCTGACGTCGAAGGGCCACAGGCGATTGGCATGCTGGCGATGCTCATCTCAGAACTCGAAGCATACGCCAAGCGGGAAGCCCAAAAGATTGGGGACCTGTCCGAGGATCTCTTTGCCGCCATCCAGAACGCGAAACACGGCTCCAGCCCTATGAATACGCTGCGCAATGCCGGAAAGGTCCACGTCATCCATGGCTCAGGCCTCGGCCCGTTGATCTCGCTAGAGAAGGGTAAAGCGCGCCTGGATGAGATTACGGTTGATGATGACTCGACAGACTGGGCGGCATCCGAGCTCCTTGAAACTGACGACATGGCAGCAACGCTCGGCATCCCAGTCGCAACACTCGAGGGCTGGAGGGCTGCAGCCACAGCCATCGCCTTCCGGAACGAAGCCAACGAGTTCATCTACCCGGCGCGCCAGTTTGATCGGTCCCGGCCGATTGAAGGGTTGGATCGGGTTGTCGGATATTTTCCTTCTCAAGAGGAGGCGTGGGAGTGGCTGGTCACGCCCAATCTGTACACCAGCAACACCGCACCGATCGACCGGCTGCGGTCAAAACACATTGAAGAGGTCGTCCGCGCGGCCGAAGGAGCCCTCGACTTCCAATGAGAAGCTCAAGCGCCTCCTCGCGACGACGGGAGAACGACCACCTACACGTCAATCTCGACAATCTTGATCCCAACCCGCCGTCGGACCCGGGCCATCGGATAGCCCAGAGGATTGCAGACCACGCGTATCGGATGGTTCCCAGCCGAGACGAGATAGTCGAATTGGGTGTGTACGTGACCGTGAAGCCAAAGCCGGGTCTTGGGAAAGCGTTGCGGATCGAGGTTGTTCACGAAGAAGGCATTCAAGGCATCGCCATGGAAGTCCTCATGAACTGAGCCCGAGAAGGGGGTATGGTGCGTGACGATGACGTCCGCCACCGCCTGCTCCAGGAACGCGACCTGGGCAAAGTGCAGGTTGTTCCACTTGTCGACGGTCGCGTCCTGGATCTTCACAAAATCCGGGAAGCGAGCGGCCTCATGTCGGCCGATGTCATCCAGATAGGTCCAGAGCGTGGCAACCGCGAACCGGATCCCACCCATCGTGATCAGCTCGCCTCGATCATTCGGGAAGGAAGCCCCATAGTAATCGTGGTTTCCATTGACGTGGATGACAGGCAGGCCAAGCTCATCCTCGATCTTTGTAAGCACTTGGCGCCGGATCTCAGGATCGGGATGCGTGTCGCCGGCGATCACCATAACGTCAGCGTCGATCTCACGGGGAAGCGAGAAGCTGCCATAGACCTGGAACATGCCCGATGGGATACCGAGCGGGGACGGATCCTTGCGCTCCTCAAGATGAAGATCGGAAATCAACGCGATCTTAGCCAAAGGTATGTCCTGAACTGAGGTGGTGTTCCCATATCATGAGAGACCGCTCGGTGCCGCAATCCCTCGGGGGCAACCACAGACTTCTTGTCAAAAGGTTAGTTATCCGCCGTTTGTCCTCCGATCCTTCCGATCTGGACGACTTGGAACTAGATTCATCCGCGCCGGCCCTATGGACCAGCGGGAGTGACAATACAGGCCTCTATGTCATCTACCCCGCCTATGTCGGAACATCGAGCGCCTGCATCGCACCTCTTGCATCGGTAACCGTCAGGTCATCCGAGACATTCTTGGCTAGCGTGGCGTTGATCGCCAGCAGGTCCCGTTGGGAAACGCGCAACCTTTCCGAGATGCTTACCTGTTACTAACCCGGGGTGGCACTCCGACGGTGTGCCGCAATTTCGACAAGTCGATGAGACGCCCTGTGGTGGAGATCGCCATATCATCCGCGGTCCGATCGTACATAAAGGATTCTCTAACGAAGTATTTGGCAGCGACAGGAAGTGCTTGGCCAAAGGTGGACGAGAATGTTTGTTTTGAGGGACAAAAAGAAAAAATCCCTGAAGTGAACCGTCTGACCTGAGCACACCAGCCCAGGATCGGATCCTCTCATCCTTGGGTTGCATTGCCACGGTCTGACGGCTCGCGGCCCATCACTGACCTGCCATACCTTTATGAATGAACAACGACTTGATCTGAGCGCCCGCCTAGAGGCGCATGCTATCCTGGACCGCCTCTTAGCCAAAGGGCCAACCTTTCCCACAGGAGATGCCCGTCGGCTGATTGACCTCGTTCCCGTGGCACCCAGCTCCCGCATCTCGTTCACAGGTATCTTTCGAAGTCGCGAACCTGGCACGAAAGGGCATGCCGCCAACATCGGCGATGTCAACTTGGAAGGGGAGGCGAAGCAAACAATGTTGACTCTCAACGTACCTGCCTCGCACCGAATCGGCGGCTATGTGGTGACGCATACTCCCGGGCACCTGGAAATCGAGCTGATGTGGGCGGAGACCCGAGCCGACCAAACGGGGCAGAGCTGCGCTCTGATCTATGACGTTAGAACCAAAGAGCCAGAGGAGATGCGCATCGCTGTGCAGAAATCACTGAGCATGCTGTTCATTACCTTTCATTTCGTCTCGTTCATTCCATGGAAGACACCCGAGAGTGTCTGAGCGCCGTGAGGACAGGAGATCTTGAGCAGAGAGCTGAACCAGTTCTGCAGTGATCAAGTGAACCGATTAATCCTTATATGAAAAGCTGCATCTGCAGCTCAGAGGCGATGCCTTTCGCCATCTTCGCTACTGATGCGCAGGACGACAGGTTTGGTGCTCGCTTGGTTATGAGCATATTCCCGGTCCTCGCTCAGTCTGCTGTCGCCTGCTCCATGCAGATATTCTCTGGTGGTTTCGACTCTGATCCCAACACGAGACCCTGCGCATTCAGGCAGAACCTGCGGCGGCTCGGATCGCAGTCAGTGGTGTTTCCGAATGCAATCCCACGCTTTTCTGGAACCGCCGCCTCCTTGTAAAGGCCGGAACAAAAGCTTGGCGGGGCTCGGTATGCTGACAGTCAACAGTATCGCGAGAACAAGAGTCCCGCTCCCTAATGGGCGGTTCGAGGGCCTCTGCCTCATACGGCAAGGCTCACTTCAAGCTTAAACGTATGAGGAATCAACAGCGTCGATGATTACATGGGCTCTGAAGGCAGCTCCATCCGCAATCTCGCCGTCGCTCACCCCGACCAGACTGCGGTGGAAGAGCTACCACGCTGCGCACACTGCACCGGAGGCGCGATTCTGCATGTTCGTCCGGATGCCAAAGAAACACAGAAAACTGGAAGGATCCTCATCAAGGAAAGGAGCAGCAAAATCCCGGGGAAGACAAAGAGGACCTAGCCTGAGGAGGGTCAGATTGCAGATCAAGAACTCAGACGAGAACCAACAACAACATAATTGTGATGGCGAAAGGCGACACACCTCAAATCCCGAAAAGAACAACGGCACCCCGGACAATCATCAACAATCATTCTCCTCGAAATATTTCGACCCGACGCCGATGACATCGGTGTTCTTCATTCAGTCTGGACTACATTCATGACGACAACTCTTCCCAGAGGTATGCCGGTGACGCCGGCGCCCTCCGCCGCCACGATCGCAGACGCCCTCAGGGGCGCCGTGATCGGGTATGACGCAACGCTTATCGCCTTGGCGGCCGAGCTGCGCGAGCGGCTCACGCTCACTCAGCCCGCCCGACCCACCGCTGTCTTCCTCCTTGCCGGTCCTGAGATTGCTCACGAGAAAGATGCAATCGCTCATGCACTTTCCGACGTCCTTGGTTACGACTGGGGCCTTTACAACCTCGCCGATCCCGATTTGAGCGCTGCACGGCTATTTAGGTCTGGGCCATTGGGTCCATTGCCGGGCTCGCTGCAACACCAGCTCATGAGAGCACCGCATTCCGTCATCGTCCTCGACCGGATCGAACAGGCTAAGCCCGAGGTGATCGAGCGCTTGGTCGCCTGCTGGCGTAGAGGCGTCATTCTCGATCCTTCTGGGATCCAGATCCCGACCGATGCGGCGATCTTCCTGCTGACGACTGCTGTCGCGCAGGATCGGCTCGGCCAGATCGGCCGGGACGACCTGTCGGCCGATCAACGGCATCTGGCCTGCCTCAAGATTATGTCGGACGAGGGTATACCGGCGCATCTCCTACGACGTATCTATGCCGTCTTCTGCCTCGAGGGCATGAGCATGCATGACCTTGCCCGCGCGTGCCGGCATCGCCTGGAACAGCAGGTAGCCGCGCATGGGTTGATCCTGGCGGGGGATGGTCTCGCCTCCGAGGTACTGGCTTGCGCCATGACATCGGCACTCGGTGTCTCGGCCCTGGCATTCAAGCACCGCCGCGTCGCTCTCGACCATCACCTCGCACAATGTCGCGAGACGGGCGTCACGCACATCCGGCTGGTGATGGCCGGTGACGAAATCGGTGTTGAGCCGATCGAGACAGTGGTTACAGCCGGGAACCGCAGGACTGACCAGCACTACTAGCAAGCGTCCCGGCCCATTCACCACATAGCGGGCTCGCGGAGAGCACCAGGTCGTTCCGCGCTCACGACCCTCAGCGGGGCTGAGCGATCGGCCGCGACCGCATCGGCGAGCCCTCCTTCAAACATTCAAAGCAATTATCATGACCACACGACCCTTTCTTACCTTTGAGGACATCGTCCGCCTTAGCGTCCGGTTCGCCCTGATCCTGTCGCACCCGAATAGCCCCACTGCTCCTGATCAGGTCCGACGCCGCCTGGGTCACCTATTGGATGAGATCGCGCCAGTCCCGGCGCGCTTCCCCAACGGTGCGCCCTCAGGCCCTGCTGTTCCGGGCGCGGTGTTGCCGGATGCTATCATCTCGCTCGAGGACGGCCAGCCCTATAAGGACCTCTACGATCATCTAAGCAAACTCGGCCTCGACCCAAAAGCCTACCGCCAGAAGTGGGGGCTGCCGCCTAAGTATCCGATGATGGCGCCGAATGAGGTCGAGCGTCGGCGCCGATTGCGCGAGTGCTGTGGACCCTCACCCTGCCGCAGGAGGAGGCGCCGGAGATCGCCTCGCCATTGCCCATGATCCCGCTACTACCCTGACAAGCTGTCCTGGGTCTCGCACTGGTGCGCCGGAAAGCCTTAGCCAATGCCGCAGGGCAGCGGCTGTGCCTGCATCAACTGAGCCCGAAAGGTATCAAGGTAAGTTCCGAGGGCCAGCGCATCGGTCAACTGCGCAATCAGATCCATGTCACCAGTTTACGGTATGGCGGCACCTACGAAGACTAAGGCTCAGGACCTATTACTGATCCGGCTTGGGTGCTCCTGAAATCTGCGATCCAGTTCAGCGAGATGGATCATGTGGACATGCGTAAGCTTCTAGCAGCAGAGCAAGAGGAGCGTCGCCGGCGAGTCGTCTGCCTGCGCGAGAGCGGCCTGATTTATGAGGCCATCGCGGCCTAGGTGGGCCCTCAGGCGCTGCCAACCAGATGGCTCTTATAAGAAGTGGCAGGTTACAATCGATACTGCCCACGCAGCTGCCACACTTTTAGTTCCTTGGGGAAATTCAGCATCTCATGGGCGACGAGTCACTCGGCCTAAGGCCGAGCAGCTAATCAACTAATGTGAGGCGGTGATCTCCGCACTGAGTTGTGGCGCATGTAAGACACCGGTTTGGCACGCGAGGGTCGCCAACCAGCATCTGCGGTGCTCCTGCGATGGTGTTCGGTGGTTACACTTGTGTCGCTAAAGTAGGGGGTGGTGTAAAGCGCTCTTGATCCGCAGTAGCCCGTCAGGAGCGATAGGGTCAACTCTCAGGATCGGGTGCCCTCCGGATGAGTGACGTTGCGAGAAAAGTAGCCGAACATATCCACCGTCCTGCAGAGGCAGGAAAAATATCCCGTCGGATTCACCCTTCAGAAAACAGCGGAGGCCAATATAGAAGCTCTCCTCGTAGCCTCTCACGGCGCGACGGACGGCGGGATGAATGACAAGGGTAATGCTCTTGCTCTCACAGACCTCTTCGACGCTTTCGAAACTCAACACGGCTGAACCTCGCTGCTGAGGCGGATTGAGCGCCTCAGAGGTTCAACGCCGCTTACACGGTTACGGTTCGCCCAAGATCAGCTTCTCCAAAAGGATGAGCTTGCGCCCTGCTTGCGACATGATTATCTCCCGTTAGCACTCTCACGGGTGGAGTGCTAACCCTGCTACTCAACCCAATTGAGTGCACGCTATCGCTGACACCAGGAGGAAACAAAATGACATTCCGTCCGCTGCACGACCGCGTTGTCGTCCGCCGCATCAAAGCCGAAGAGAAGACGGCCGGCGGCATCATCATCCCGGACACCGCCAAGGAGAAGCCGCAAGAGGGCGAGATCGTCGCCGTCGGCCCCGGCGCCCGTGACGAGAGCGGCAAGGTTGCTGCCCTCGACGTGAAGGCCGGTGACCGCGTCCTGTTCGGCAAGTGGTCCGGCACAGAGGTGCGGATCGACGGTCAGGATCTCCTGATCATGAACGAATCCGACATCATGGGCGTGATCGAGCAGTCTGCTGAAGCGCAGAAGGCCGCCTAAAACAGCTCGGACCCGACCAGATACGAAAACACAGGAGGTTAGCTCATGGCTGCCAAAGACGTAAAATTCTCTTCTGACGCTCGCGATCGCATGCTGCGTGGCGTCGACATTCTCGCCAATGCGGTGAAGGTTACCCTCGGTCCCAAGGGCCGCAACGTGGTGCTGGAAAAGAGCTTTGGGGCTCCGCGCATCACCAAGGACGGCGTCACCGTCGCCAAGGAGATCGAGCTCTCCGACAAGTT
>NZ_JAGPUP010000413.1:0-9161 GCF_018069605.1 Microvirga sp. HBU67558
AGCGTGTCGTCGTTGCCAAGGATGCCGAAACCATCCGAGACACCAGCGAACGCGAAGCCACCGGTCGCGTAGATCAAAGCGCGGTCAACCGCGAAACCGGCGCGAGCGCGGATCGAGCCCTGCCAGTCGAGAGCGTTGCCCGCGAAGCCGTAGTTCGTGAACACGCCGCCGCCGGGGCCAATGATGACGACGTCATCGTTGTCGTCGCCGAACACGCCTTCAACATCGCCTTCAACACCGACCACGAACGAGCCGATCTGGTAGTTGTACCCAGCATGGACACCGGCCAGGAAGCCGTCGCCGCTGTCACCAAAGTCGCCGCTCTGCACCACGAACCCGTTCGGGAGAACGATGTCGTTGTCGTTGGCATTCCAGCCATAGCCGACCTGGGCACCGACGTAGAAGCCGGTCCAGGTGAAGACCGGAACGGCAGCGATGTAGGGAGCCGGCGGAGCGGCACGCATCGGCAGGTCAGCAGCGGACGCAGCGGAAATGCCAGCAGTCGCGAAGGCGGTGGCGGCGAGCAAGCCGAGAAGACGGGTTTTCATGAGGAGAATCCTTAAGGCGAGGAGATCTTGAGACAGTTATGGAGAGGCGGGAAAAAAAGACTATGGCAAAGATGCAACACCGCTCCGGTTTAGGCCCTCCTTGATGAGGCCATGACGGTGATTGTGCTTACCAAGACGTTAACACTTCGTGGATTTGACAGGGTGGGGACCGTATGCCCTACTGGTTCTTGTTTTCGGACACTCCGAAGGCGAGGAGAGACTTAGCCCTGCCCCGCAGCGGGCAGGGTTTTTTGCGTCTGGAGCGCGGTCTCGCACCTCGACTGAGGCGGTTTATAAATCCCGATACCCGCGCCGGCGCTTCAGGGCGGCTAGCGCCTCCAGTGCCTTGCCGGCCGAGATTCCATCCTCGTGGATCTCCACCAGCTCCTGCCCGTTCGTTCCGATCCGGCCCGAGTTGCGCACCAGGCGCACGGTCCCGAACAGATCCTGTTCGATCATGAGGGAGTCGAGGTGCCGGATCCCCTGCACCAGATCGATCCGGTGCAGCACCAAATGGTGCTTGATCGGGGACCGGAGCTCGTCAGGCACGAAAGTTCAGCCCTTGGACCAGCCCATCCGGCCGCGGGGGTGTTCCTCCGCAAACGCACGAACCTCGGACGTCGGGATGACCAGACGGGATTGCCCTGTCGGACTTCCATAGTTCTTGCCGCTCTTCATGTAGAATGTTGTCCCGCCGGAAGACGGGGCCTTTTTCAGGTAAACGCGCCCCTGCTTCGGATTGACTACCTCGACCGCGGTCAGGATGAACCGGAGCGAATGGCCTTCGGTCTCGCGGATCGCGGCAGGTTCACCAGGCTCGACATTGCGGTCATATCGCTCAATCTCAGCCTGTGGCTGCGCCCCACTTGGATCAGAAAATTCCTCTTGCATCTGCCCTCCAGAACCTCGCCCTACCTCATCCACCGCGGCTTTGGCGACTTGCCCGAGAGCGAGGATACTGCTCCGGCCTGGTGGACAGATAGTGCCGGTAAATCCCACGACGCGCCGAGCGGCTGCACCCCGGCTTGCTTCCACGCCATTGGTGGGACTGCCATAGGGAGGACCGGGCAACGCTACCGTCATGGACTACTGCCACTGCCCCGACTGAAGGCCGCCTTTGACCAGGTGGACGTTGCCTATGGTCTCATCGCTCTTCGTTATGTGGAAGCGCGGGAAACGCACCTCGGGATCAAAGGCCATGAAGGACATGTCCTTATAGCCGCCGTCCGGGTACACGTCGTCGGTCTTCATCCAGTAGATCGACATTCCACAGTTCTCAATTCGCTCTGCCTTTCTACCACTTACCTCAGCTCGGCCCATCTCAGGATGAGCGGTTCTTGCCTGTGGGGCGATTTCGGTAGATCTGCTGCAACTTATGAGAGCTCTCCTCGCGGGCCTTGTTGGCGAGCTCTTTTTGGACCTCATCCAAGCGCCCGTGTTCTCGACCACATTGGAAGCACCGGACTAAGCCTGCGGCTTCAATCTTGGGCGGCAGGATTGCTTGCCCTGCTCCGCACTTCAGGCACGGGTAGGCAATTGTGACTGGTTGCGTCATAGATCAGTCGCCCCTTCCCACTTTCACGGCTTTAGGATCTGGCTCTGTCGGCCCGGTCAACCGCCTTGGCTCTGACGAATGCCCTGCAACAGCCGCTTCCGAGCCTCATCGATCATTAGATGCCAGTGCCGCTCCACGTCCTGATCGATCTGCTCGAGGCGCCGCTTCCCACGTAACTCGGGATACCAGCTTGAGCGCTCGATGGTCTCGCGCAGGATCGCGCGCGCCACGGCCTCGACCTTATCGTCTCGGATCGGGAATTGTTCGTCAGGCATGGCGCTTCATGAGAGTGCGTGGAGCCTTGCAATGAAAACCATCCCGAGCAGGATTGCCGCCCAAAACAGAAAATCGAGCCAATGGTTTCCGCCGCTCCACATTGACTGGTCCCTCAGAATTCCGTTCTGTCCTACTCTAACTTTCCTCGGTCATGCCGATAGTCCCTCTTCGGGGCTGCTCCTCAGGCGCGATCCACGCACGGCAGCGGTCGCCAGCCGATGATGTGACGATCGAAGTAGATATGGGTGCCGTAGCGCTCTCCGAAGACGCGCCAGTAGCTCTTTCTGGTGATGTCGTCGGTTTCCCAGACTCCGACCGTCACCGGATAGGCCGGCGGTGCCTGCCTGTCCTCGATCCAGAGGATCACAGGGGTTTTGTCACGCGGCGCCAGTCTGACCGGATACCAGTCGTCCATGATGGCTCTTTCCCGGTTCAAGAATTCAACTCCGCACTTCCCATCAAACTCCCCGGCTCTGCCTATAGCCTCTTTTCGGTTCTCCCAAGTGTTGGGGGAATGGATCGGGGCCCTGAGGCTTCCCGGGGGCACCGCCAACTTGGGGCGGGGCTTGGCAAGGCAGGCCGCGACGGGTAGGTGGCAGCATGACGTCCGCCACCAAGTCCCCTTACGCCGGCTACCGCTTTCCTGGCGAGGTCATCAGCCACGCGGTGTGGCTGTATTTCCGATTCCCGCTCAGCCTCCGGATGGTCGAGGAGATGCTCGCCGCCCGAGGGATCGAGGTCAGCCACGAGACCGTGAGGCAGTGGGCGCTGAAGTTCGGACAATGCTTTGCCAACCAGATCCGCCGGCGTCTGCCGGCAGTTGGTGACAAGTGGCACCTTGATGAGGTTGCGATTAGCATCGGCGCCAAGAAGCATTGGTTGTGGCGAGCCGTTGACCAGCACGGAGCCGTGCTCGACATCCTGGTTCAAAGCCGCCGTAACGCACAAGCAGACAAACGCCAGATGCGGAAGCTGCCTAAGAAGCAGGGCGGCGGATCACCGCCGGGTCGGATCAGATCGGATTGTTCTATCCGCGGCGAGGCGGTGGGCTTCGCATCGGTGGTGTCCGGTTCAAGGATGTCGTGTTCCAGCGACCGTCTCAGGTAGAGGGCACCAGGTGCGAGGTCGTTAATTTCCGCCTCGCTAATGCCCTTGCGAAAGCACGCAGGTCGAAGGCCCCTGTATGGGATCCGATCGCCTCGTCTCGTGAGTTCTCCCTTTTGGGAAACGCCGAGGTTCCGGAACTCGATTGGGAAAGCTGCATCATGCTATCAGCTATGGCGTTTGAGAGACTTCTGGAGCCCGCTCAGGCGACTGCTCAAGGTACCGCCGAGACGCTCGCAGATCTTTGGGCCCCCTACGCTGACCGGACCGTAGCTCAGGCGAAGAGAGTGAAAGCTGATTATCGACCGGATTTTGCGAGGGTGCAGCAGACGTGGCCCTGACACCGCAAATGGATGAAGGAATTTTACGAGGCGAGAAGTTCAAGAGCACACCGCGGCCCAAAGTCTGACTTCAGCCGGAACTGGAAAAACTGGCAGCACATGGTGATCGCTGCCTTTGTCTATCCACTCGCGGTCAAACTAAAGCTCGCCAATGCAGATCTTTATCAGCTGAGCGCGCGTGAAAAGGGTGCTTGCGAGGCCCTGGATCGGCTTCTCGATAGTCACTGGGGCAAAGGCTGGGAGAAAGATCCGGAGTGGTCGAAAATTCTTTCGATGGCCGAAGCCGAGCGTGAATGGTTGCGCATTATTGAAGAAGCGTACGACGAAACGATTAGGAAGGGCGAACTAGGTTCGTGAAACGAGTGCTCGCAATTATCATCTCCGTGGTCATCGGGATCTGGCTGGCCATTGCTCTTCTTGTTTTTGTCACCCAGCGCCATCTGGTTTTCCCGCGACACCTCCTGCCGCCGGTCGCGCGCATGGAGCAGCTCTCCCCAGAAGTTCAGGAGGTCACGGTCGAGACCGCCGACGGTGAACGTCTCTATGGACTGTGGAAAGCACCGCAAGCTGGCCGCCCCGTGGTCGTGTCATTTCATGGCAACGCCAGTGCTCCGGGTTGGGCCGCAGACCGGTTCTCGAATGGGCCGTGGGCCGCTCATGGCTGGGGCGTCCTAGCCATCGCATATCGAGGATATCCAGGCTCGACCGGTTCTCCGAGCGAAATTGGGATCCTAGCGGACGGTGAAGCCGCTATATCCTTCGTTCAAAAGGCTGCTCCTGAGTCCGCCATTCTGGTCCACGGCCACTCGCTGGGTACGGGGGTTGCTGTCGCCATGGCTGCGACCCATCCGGTTATCGGGGCATACCTCGAAGCGCCCTATGCATCCCTGCTCAGTCTCGCAAAGCGGCAGTTCCGGTATCTTCCAGGATTTCTGATGCGAGACCCTATGCGCTCGGATTTGCGGATCACTCGCGTGAAGGCACCGGTCATCGCAATCCATGGCAAACAGGATCCGGTAATTCCGGTCTCCTCTGCGAGGGAGTTGATCGGCAAGGTCACGAGCAATTCGCGATTAATCGAGGTCGACGGAGATCACGTCTCCATCCTTGGAGAGGCTGATGGTGAAGTCGAGGATTTCTTCCGGCGAGCCGTCGCGCCCTAAACTAATGAAAATCACTTTCACCTTCCGCAGCTCTGGCGACCTCCTTGACGTGCTTTGAGCGCAGCCGGTCGATCGGAGCCTCGTCATTGGTGTATCGACAGGGCGTGACAAGCCACTCCCACGCCTCCTCTTGCGAGGAAAAGAACCCGACCACTTGATCAAGCCCCTCTACCGGCTCGGCCCCGTCGAATTGTCGGACCGGGTAGATGTACTCTCCAGCGTCATTGCGGAAGGCGACCGCTCTATTGGCGTCGCGCCAGGTATCCAGGGTCGCCAGGGGGACGTGAAGCCTCTCCGCCAACTCGGTCGCGCTCAGGAGCTCGGATGCGGCCCAATCGGTTGAATCGTCATCGACCGTGATCTTACCAAGCAGAGCTTTGCCCTCCTCCAGGCTGACCAATCGCCCAAGTCCGGATCCTCTAATGAAGGTAGCCGGCATGGACGGGCTATCGGATGGCGCCTGCTGGGAGTTGCGCCCGATAACTTCATCCGCCGTGAGCGGTTGGTAAGAGGCCTCAGGGGCAGCGAAGGCTCTTGCCAGTTCCGCTTTCATGGCTGCGCCATCCTCATAGACCTCAGATTCTGCCGCCTCGACAGCCGCCTCGATCAGCGCGACAATATCCTCAGGCAGATCACCGACGATATGGACTCGCCGATCCAAATAGGCCTCCAACTCCGAAATCAGCAGCGCCGGCATGCCGATTGCTCGTGGTCCATCGACGTCGGCTGACGGCGTGTCGCCCACAAATTGGATTTCCGCCGGCTGTAGACCAAGCCGATCGCACACCAGCCTGAAAATGGCTAGATCCGGCTTCGCAAGCCCGACCTCATAAGAGAGGATCACGGCATCTGGAGTGTCTGGCAGGGCAGCTAGGAGCGGCGGCCCATACGGCAACGCCAGATTTGAGCAGACGCCGATCCGAAGGCCTCGCTCCCGAAGAGACTGCCATATTTCGGCAATCCCGGGCCGGAGGCGGATAGAGGCACATTCAGCCTGCAGGTCCGCTTCCAGTTTCGCCAGGTCGCCTTCCCCGAGCTCGTGGCCGACACCTGCGGCCACTTCTCGGAGGCTGAGAGGCTTAGTGAGGACCTCCTCGGCCGTGATGCCCTTCCCCACTCCCCGCAGCAAGGCACGGAACGGCCGCCGCTTGTCGGTGATCTCGACTAGCGTCCCGAAGGCGTCAAAGCAGATTGCTCGGATCACGCGTCGTCTCCTGATTCATCGCAGTTTCGACCGAGGGTAGGTTTTATCCGCCTTTGAGCCGTCCCGATAATCTTCAGTGATTTTGATTGCCTTGCCACCATCAATGATCTCGAATGTGACGAGAGTGCTGCTCGGCTTGTCCCGCCACTGACCGGCTTCATCAGCCCATTCAATCCTGTTTCCGCTCACGCGGCAGCGATAGGACCAGACCTTCTTATCCGTCGGGCGGGTGTAGGTGACCCAGAGGAAATCTGCCTCAGGCCGCAGTTTCATGATCGAGGGATCACGCCCCATGACGGCGGCTATTCCAGCGCGGCAGACCTCGGTCGGTGTAGCGGTAGATGTTTGGGCCACAGCAACTCCGGCCCCCGCGACAAGGCTTAAACTAGCGAGTGTCAGCCGGATCATGTTCGCCCCTTTTCAACTGCCGTCGTTATCCCTTGGATCGCATACCATGAAGGCGCGACGGTATTGTTGCGCAGCGATGTTCGTCCTACGTTCTATTCATAGTCAAGCCCGAGTGGAGGTGTCGATGGCCACGTACGTTGTTGCTACGAGGAGCGAGGCCCAGCCCAGTCATACGACAGCCGAGGAGCATGTCCGAGAAGTACCGGGCGTTTGGATCATGGGCGGCAGCGATCCCAATCGCGTCATCATCGAGGCGACAGACCTTGCGGCAGCGGAGATTGAGCGCCGCTTCGGTAGCGTTCTCTCGATTGAGCCGGAGATCCACTCCCCGGAGCAAGGGTTGAAGGCTCTCTTGGCGTCCGCCCCGTTGCAGGATCTCGAACTCGATCGTCCTCCTGATTTCGGTCGGGACGTCGACTACTCATGAGGCCGGTCGATCCTTCTTTTTGAACAAACAGCTTCCTTTTTGCAGGTTGAGCTTGACCGTGTGCGCAAGTTTCATGTTCCATATATGTTCCTTTTTGGAAATAAGGAGGATCGCCAATGTCCACCTACGTTGTCGCGACTCGACGGGAAGCTCAGGCGAGCCCATCCACAGCAGAGGACTACGTTCGGGAGATGCCAGGCGTCTGGATTAGAGGCGGGACTGATCCTAACCGCATCACTATTGAGGCGTCAGAGCTCGCGGCGGCCGAGATTGAGCGTCGGTTTGGTAGCGTGCTCTTGATTGAGCCGGAGATTGTTGCCGATGCAGTTGGACAGGATGGTCAGTCCGCCTCGTAGTCGTAATCGTCGTCCAGAGGCACATCCGGAGGTAGTTGGCGCCCGTGACGAATGGCGAGGACGTGGATCTCGTTGCCAACGACCTCATAGTCCATCAGATAGTCTCCGACGACGAGCCGGCGCATCCCCCTGATCGGCAGTTCCTCGCTTTCAAAGCCCATCCCGTCGAATGCCGCCAGGTTGCGCTGGGCGTTCCGCATCTGGCGGGACAGGTTCCGCGCCGCGGCCGGGTTCAGCTTCCTTAGGTAGGCGGTCTCTCGAAGTAGGTAGGCCCGGGCGTTCTCGGACAGCCTGACGCGCATCAAGCCGCCTTGCCGTTGGCGATGGTCTCGATCTCGTTCAGGACGTCTTCCATATCGTGAGACTGGCCGCTGGCGATCTGCTTGCGGCCCTCTACGGCCGCGAGAATATCCTTACCCTCGCCAGCGAGATACAGCTTGAGGGCGCGGACCATGACCCATGACCTGGTCCGGTCGGTAGCTTCTGCGATCCCCTCGATTTCGCGCAGAACCTCAAGGGGGAGCCGCAGGGTGATCGGATCCGACAGTTCCGGTTTCGGCATCAGCCCTCTCCTATTTGTAATACACGGTATTACAACCCGGTTGGAAGGTCAATGTTCCTGGAGCAGCTGGTCGAGGAGAGGCGCAACGCCGGCGATATCATCGCTTTTGGTATGTAAGCTGAATCCAATCGGCACGGATCGACATCGCCCTTCCTGGTTCATGAATAGAGGCCGGATTTTACCGCTTCCAGATAGGCCAGGACCTTATCCGCCTTGCCCTGTTGGACGAGGTCATAGGCTGTCTTTCCGTCCCAGCCCGGAATTGGCTGCTGCTCGAACCAGATCACAGCGCGTTGCTCGTCGCCCGCCAGCTCTTCAGCCATTTTGAGGATCCGGAGCGTCGCCTCATCCATAGTCATCCCCAATCGCCTTTCATGCGGCTACTGTACGCCAAGGTATGCCCCTATACGATCCCCAGACCCGATAGGCCGTCGGCCAGTCAATTCCCTTGGCAGCGCTCCTCCCAACTGCAGGAGCATCAAGGGCCTCTAGCGTGGAACAAGCAAGGACTCGACTAGTTGCTTGGACCCGGAAGCTACTATGGTGCTTTGGGCAAAGATGGTCTGATTGATCCTGCGAACGTGTTGGCCGCCGATACCCTCGATCCGGATCTCACCTGGACTGCCATATGGCGCTACAGCCACATCTCGGGCGACCGGCAGCCAAAGCTCGACCTCAGGATTATCAAGAGACGAGCCGTTCCGGACGCCTAACCGTGCCATTGGACTGCTTCCCAAGATGAATGATTGAGTGTCTCGAATTATGACTGCGATGGCCAGACCCTTACGGCGCAGAGCTTGCTCGACCATCGGGGATGGATCACGAATAGCCGCCACAAGCGAATTCTGCTTAAAGCGTTCAACGAATTCCGGGCTCTTAAACTGTTCCCGGATTTCCGCGGGAACAGGCCCAACCGCAGCCTCATATTCGCCTATGATCGCATCGATCCGCTCCGGAGTAACCTCATTGTCACTGACCGCTTTGAAAAAGTCTGGAACGCGCTTCTGTTGATAGATGAAGAAGCGGGTCCAAGTCTCGAACTCTGACGGACCGAGTTGGGGATCTACTCGCTGTCTGGCTGCACAAACTAACTTCTCGATGATCCAGTTCGTGTCGCTTTCGACCGTCGAAAAATACTCTTCGAGAGCAGGGCCCTGTACCGCCCGCAGTTTTTGAGACACCGGATTGAAGCCTACGCGGCGAGGGCCGCGGATGGA
>NZ_JAGPUP010000414.1:0-9264 GCF_018069605.1 Microvirga sp. HBU67558
AAAATCCAGGAACGGGGTTCCGCACCCCGGCAGCGCACGAGTTCAACCTGCCAGCGGCCGCGTTTGAGGCCGCCAGCAGGAACAACCTCTGACGGGACCGGCGACACACGCCATCGCGTCGCGGCAGCGGTGGGAAGCTTGGTCAGGTCCCTCTGGGCGGCCGTCCACCAGCGCCGGATAACCAGGGCGGGAACGCCTGAAGCCTCCGCGGCCACGTGCAGGCGACGGGAGGCGGTGAGGCCGAGCCGGGAGACTTCACCGACGACGGCGCCGAGGTCTTTCTGATGGAGGCCCTCTTCGATGAGGGGCAGGGCATCGGCATCACGGCAGGTCTCGGCGTAAATGACACTATCCGGATGAAAGCCGACCTTCATCAGGCCAGGTGCGAACAGATCGCGCCGGGTCAGGCACCAGAGCACCGGGCCTTTGAGGCGGGCGGCAATCCTGGCTGCGAACAACGTGACGGTTCCAGCGAACTCCGAAGCGGGTCCTTCCTTGATCATCTCGTGCAGGGATCCAAGGGTAAGCCCTCTCCCGGGCAGGTGCCGGTCGAGCACAGGGACGCCAAAGGGCAGGGACTTGCGTGAGCGATGAGCCCCCCAAGCCTCTCGATCTGGCGCCTCAAGTCGTCGACGACTTCGCGCAGGGTAACCATCGGTCAAGCTCACCTCCCTCCTGCGTCAAAATAGAGCAAAACAGGAACACAGCGCAGAGTGGCTGCGGCGTGGCCCGGTGGCTGCCACCGTGACGGGGCATAGCAGGCCGGTCCGGAGCTGGGAGTGCCAACCGCTCGGATCTCTGCAGGCCCAGGGTACTGAGTTTGGTGGTTTCCGACAGCTTCAGCGAGGTCGCGGCGGTCCGCGCCCTCTGCCAGATCTTCAATCGCAAGGACCGGCTCAGGCAGAATGGCTGCGGCAGGTGCTCGGGGCCGCTATTCACCCCGCTGCAGCGTCTCCCTTCATCCCAAGCCTTTGTGAATGCAGCCATGGCCAGAAGCGGCTGAGGTACGGACCCGGAGCCGCTTGAGATCGAACACCTGCGCGTCGGGAGGCTGGTCGCGCTCAGGCCCAGCCAACCTCTGGATGTCCCGCTCTTCTGGCAGCAGAGCCGCATTGTGAGCCCTGTGCTGAGCCAGGTGACGCGTGCTGTCGTGCACGAGGCCCAAAGAGTGCTCGCTAAGGTCTGCTCGTGCATAAGGACTGGTCGCTTCAACCCTTCTCATTGGCACGTGGTCGTGGAGAAGTGCCCCGTCTAGAAGGCGCTTTCAGACTTACCTTGTTGATTTGATAATTCTGTAGAGTTGCGCGCGGCTGATGCCGAGCAAATCCGCCGCACGTTGTTTGTCGCCGCCTGTTTTCCTAAGAGCATCCTCCACCTCGGAAAGTTTCTGACTTTCAACCTTTTTCCTGAGAAACGCGTCGGATTGGGCAACAACCGCCGGGGAGGCATGAGCGGTGTCGCCGGAGAGTTGTATCTTGCCTGTCACCAAAAAGCGGAGAAGCACGCTCTCCAGCTCGCGCACGTTTCCTGGCCAAGTATGGGCTAGCAGGCGTGTCATGTCCGCTGGAGAAGGTCTTTGTACTTTCTTGCCTAGCTGATTGGCTACACGAGCCAGCAGCGCCTCGATGAGAAACGGCTGGTCGTCCCGCTCTCGCAGGGCGGGCACATGGACTGGCAGAACATCCAGTCGATAGTAAAGGTCGCGGCGGAAACGCCCACCATCCACGAAACGAACCAGCGGCTGGTTGGTCGCGCATATAATCCGCGCATCAACACGGATAGGGGACGTGCCTCCGACGCGGACAATCTCATTTGACTGCATAACACGCAGCAGGCTGCCCTGCAGATGCGGCGGCATGTCACCAATCTCATCAAGTAGCAACGTTCCCCCGACAGCAAGTTCAAACTTGCCTGGCTTGCCCCGGCTGCGCGCTCCTGTGAAGGCTCCTCCTTCGTAACCGAACAGTTCAGCCTCGATCAGCTCGCTCGGAATTGATGCACAGTTGATCCATACAAATGGCCCGGCACTTCGATGGGAGAGAGTATGGATCGCCTGGGCGGCCAATTCCTTTCCGGCACCGGTCTCACCTGTAATCAGGACGGGAACTTCGTGCTCAGCCGCAAGACGCAGCGTGTCCCGGTAGGCGGCTATCCGCTCTCCTTCTCCAAGAATATCGTCAAGCGAAAACTGTGCTGCCCAGGTTTGATCGCGCTGGTGGATTGCCAACCCGGCCTGCGCCATGCGGCTGTAGGTCCTCTTGAGGGCCTCCACATCGGAGAACAACGCCATTCCAACGGCGCCGATGATTTGGCCGTCCTGATAGACCGGCACCTGTTTGGTCACCAGCTTATGGCCCCGTACCTCGAGCGGGTATCCGACATGCGTGCCCTCCCCGCGGGCAACGAGGTGCAGACGGGTCTGGGACCCAACGACATCAGTGATATGCCGGCCGATGAAATCGACCTCATCTCCTCCTAGAAGTTGGCAATAGGGTTGATTGATCAGGACGATTCTCCCGGACGTGTCTACGACCACCAGACAGTCAGACACATGGTCAAGGACCAGGCGCAGGAACCGCGCCTCCGAGGAAGCCTCGAGCCAATTGGGCAGCGCCATTTCTCAGATTCTGGAATCCGTGTCTCAATATTGAGAATATAGCTTCCTCACTGGCGAGAGTCAAAATGAATATGCCGGGGCTCCCGCTGAAATAAGCAAACTAAATGAATAGCATAGGCAAGCCACAGTTTCCCTTGGGCGTCTTGGCACGGGATTTGCACTATGGCGGATGTCGAACATCGCAGGAGGTGCGATAATGATAGACTGCCAAGAACTGACCATTGGAGACACTGTGGTTCACGTGTCTGGATCAGGATACCCTCTCATCTTTGTGCATGGTTTCACCACGACCGCTGAGTTCTGGCGCGAGCAGGTGGTGGAGTACTCGAAAATGTACAAGGTCGTCAGGATCAACCTACCTGGGCATGGAGTTTCGCCTCGTCCTGAGAGACGGCGCTACACGATCGAGGCTTTCGTCGAAGACGTAGAACGGGTCTATCGGCACTTGGCACTTGATGAGGCCTTCCTAGTCGGCCTGTCGATGGGCGGAACCATTGCCCAGAGCTTTGCAATACGATTCCCCCACCTCGTGCGTGCTCTCGTGCTTGTTGGTGCAACATCACACGGGCTTGGACCTGATGTGAACGTCGACAACGTTCTAAGAGCCATTGAAAGCTTAGGGGTCGTGCAGGCTAGCAAGAGCGTGATTGAACGCTCCTTTGGCTCGTCGGCGCCCCTAGCTTTGATCGATTTCGCAAAGCACGAGGTTGCGCAGACACCAGACTTCGTGGCCCGTGAGGCGATTGCCTCTCTGAATGCCTCTGATACACGCGAACTCCTAGACCATATTTGCATCCCCACGTTGGTCGTAGTTGGCGACGAAGACGCCATAACTCCACCCCAGGAGGCAGAGCTTCTCGCCGCCGGAATCCCAGGCAGCGAACTCTTCATCATTCGGGGCGCTGGTCACTTCCCGATGCTCGAACAGCCGGACATGTTCAATCGTCGGCTGAGCGCATTTCTTGAGCGACATCGCGGTGACGCCACGCGCGTCGATGGGATAACAGCGTCAGCGTAGGCAACCCGCAACAATAAGCCAGTTCTGGAGGAAACAATGTCTTTACAAGCTGTGACTCATCTAGGCGCACCTGGCGCAACCATGCATCCTGCAAGAGATACCAAACGTGTCGTTTTCGCCGCCGCTCTGGGTACTGTGTTTGAATGGTATGACTTCTTTGTTTACGGGAGTCTCGCTGCATTCTTCGGATCACTGTTCTTCCCGAAGGGGAACGAGACGGCAGCATTGCTTGCGGCGTTGGCTACTTTTGGAGCGGGTTTCGTCCTTCGGCCCTTTGGCGCCATTGTTTTCGGGCAGCTGGGCGACCTTATTGGACGTAAGCACACCTTTCTCGTGACCATGCTCGTCATGGGCCTTGCGACGGCAGCCGTCGGCTTGCTGCCGACATTTGAGACGATCGGCTGGTGGGCGCCTGCTACCCTCGTTGCTTTGCGTCTGTTGCAGGGGCTGGCAGTCGGTGGTGAATTTGGTGGGGCCGTGACTTATGTCGCGGAACACTCTGACCCGAGGAGGCGCGGTTTCACGACGAGTTGGATTCAGATCACCGGAACGCTCGGACTGTTCTTGTCCCTCCTCGTGATCCTTATCTGCCGTCAGTCCATGTCGGCCGAGGCTTTCGTCGCGTGGGGCTGGCGTATTCCGTTTCTGGTGTCGATCGGACTGCTTCTGGTCTCGCTGTACATCCGGCTCAAGCTGGAGGAATCGCCGGTCTTTCAGCAAATGAAGGCCGAAAAGAAGACGTCCAGCAATCCAATTGCTGAAACCTTCGGCACGCGGCAAAACCTACGCATTGTCCTGATCGCAATTTTCGGCATCGTGGCCGGTCAGGCAGTCGTCTGGTACACGGCGCATTTTTATAGCCTGTACTTCATGACCTCGACCTTGAAGATGAGCCACGACCAAGCCTACATGTATCTGTTGATCGCACTGCTGCTCGGAACACCTTTCTTCCTTTTCTTCGGGTGGCTTTCGGATAGGATTGGCCGCAAGCGGATCGTGCTCACAGGCTGCGCGCTGGCAGCCCTGTTGTTTGTTCCTTTGTTCCATGGGCTTGTAGCCTACGGCAATCCGGCGCTTGCCGAGTTCCGCGCCAAAACCGTCGTGCACGTGCAGGGCAGTGATTGTCAGGACAATCAGTCAATCCTTAAGCAGGTTTTCCAGCCTACGGCCACAAACACCTGCACGCGGGCAAAATCTTTTCTCGCTGGCAACGCGGTACCCTTCGTTGTGATGTCAGGTGGCCCCGCGTTGAGGGTCAGTGTCGGTGAGCAGATGTTTGATGGATTTGACGAGGCGGCGTTACGGGCGGCTTTGCTGGCACGGGGTATGCCGGTCGATGCTGATCCAGAAAATATCCATGGTCCAATGGTGGTCGCGATCCTGTTCGTCATGGTCCTCATGGCAACCATGGTCTACGGACCGATGGGTGCTCTCCTTGTCGAACTTTTCCCGACGCATATTCGCTACAGTGGTGTGTCCGTCGCGCTCCAGTTCGGCAATGGGTGGATTGGTGGGTTCGCGCCATTCATAGCAACTGCCGTTAACGTAACGACCGGGAGCATCTTTGCTGGCCTCTGGTATACAGTAGCCGTAGCCGCCGCAACTGTTGTGATCGGGGCGCTGCTTTTGCCCGAGACAAACCGGAGGGATCTTGAAACTTAGTACTCAGTTTTGGAGGCGACCGCTCGCCCTGAGATACGAAAGGATGGCGGACGATGCGCCGCCATCCGCGCTGGCTGATTGCGGGAATTTACATCGACAGCAACGAGCCGAGCCTGATCAGTAATGGCGAGCGCCACCGGTCGTGTGGATGGATCTCGTTGGCCTTTGTCGAGGTTACGAAGAATGCTGTGATCAGCAATCGTTTTGCCAAAACGCAGCAGATGCAGTGGAGCCGACGCGGGGCTCATATGCTCCTGCAGACCCCGACCAGTGCCTTGGAAAGCTCGCTTCGAGCAGCTCAGGATCATTGAGCGAATGGCCCCCCAGGTTCTGTTGCGCTGTCATCGCTCACGTCTCGCACTCTACGGCTCGGTCGTGAGCCGAGACCGTGGGAATCATCGACACAAGGTCCGACCAGAACCATTCTCGCACGAACGGCAGCGCGTAATCGGGGCATTTTGGGGAGCGAAGGATTCCCTCAGGGGCTTGTCTATGACTTAACCCATTGACAGAAACGAGGAGTGCGAACACGCCGTTGAGATCGGACTTTCAACCAGCGCGACGGAGCATGGGTGTGATTGGCGGCGAATTCCCAACCTGGATAGTCCCGAGAACCTGGAATCCATGCCGCTGGTAGAGCGGGATGTTCTTTGGGTTCGAAGATTCCAAGTAGGCTAGCGTGCCGTCCTCGTCACAAAGCCTGAGAGCATGCTTCAACAGGGCTGAGCCGTAGCCCTTGCCCTGCTGTGCAGGATTAACCCCGATCAACGGCAAGTACCAGTGCGGCTCATCGGGATGATACTGCCCCATCCGCTCGAACACGGCGAACAGAGTGTCCTGGTCCTCCTCCGGGAGGGTGCGCTGAAAGTGGCCCATCAACGCGTCTTCATCGGGCTGCACGCCCGGCGCCAGCCACAAAGCGGCGGCTTGTGCATCGCCGATGAAATGGGCCGTGCGCCGCTCAACGGCCGGGCCTCCAAAGATCCAGACAAGATCAGGGAAGTGCTTCAGATAATTCTCAGGGGCGGGATAGGTCCAGCGAGCGGCAGGGTCCACACTGAAAGCGAGAACGATCGCCGCAACGAGGCGGGACTGATCATCGATGCCTGCTGTCTGAACAGCAGCATCTGCCAGGGTGGAACTGCGTGGAGAGCCTCTATTCGCATTGCCCGTTCGAGCTTCAGCCGAGAAGTGGCTCCCGGGGCTGTTTGCCTGGCTCGGCATCAGTCTCTCCATCAAAACCGCGGTCAAAGACCAACCGGGAAAGTCGTTATCACGCCTAAGACGACCATCCGGTGCGTCTGAGAACAAATCTAACCAGGAGATTCGTTGCCCCAATCTGCCCCGGTAACCGCCAGCGCTGCTCCGAAACTGCTGAGAACTACGGCAGTGTGCTCCAGGATGAATTCGGGGCGTGGATCCTGGGGTGAGTCGCCAAGCGGTGCGAGAGTTAGAGGTGCCCCCCTCGGGGAACGCGCGGAGTGCGCCGAGAGCGTGCGACGGAAGGGATTGAGCGGCGCAATGACGGTGCCGAACGGAACTTCCTTCGTTTTGAGACAATCATTCACTGCCGCTGTCAGGCCCTGCGGGACAAACCAGTTCTCGGCCATTGTGAGATGCAGGGTATCACGCATGAGTTGACCCTTCCGATAATGAATGGTTGTGCCTGGGGCAGGTTCGAGAGCCATTACCACATTGTCGGGGGCGACCTAAGGCGAGAGCCGTTGACGGATCTCTGCGGTGATCGGCCC
Source organism: Microvirga sp. HBU67558 (assembly GCF_018069605.1). Classification (NCBI taxonomy): domain Bacteria; kingdom Pseudomonadati; phylum Pseudomonadota; class Alphaproteobacteria; order Hyphomicrobiales; family Methylobacteriaceae; genus Microvirga; species Microvirga sp. HBU67558. The sequence goes on from NZ_JAGPUP010000414.1 coordinate 7,049, forward strand.
TTGGGACAGACCATGCTCCTCACACCAGGCCAGGAGCGTTTCCGTCGTCGTCGCACCAGAAGTCGGCCGGGTGCTGAGGTCGTAAGTAACAGCATGGGGCATGGAGCGGAGTGTCATGATGGCTGCGGCCCTTCCGCACTCATTCTCGCCTGGCGGCCGATCACATGCGAGGTCAACTCGAGTTCACGATCAGCCAGAGGTTTCGGCGGGATCAGGAGAACATTGTCGATCAGGCGCGTAGGTCCGACATAGGCGGCCACGCACAGAGCGGCTGGCTCCCCGACCAAGCCTTGGACAGCGTCCAAGGTCTCGGCATTCCGCAGCTCGAGATACTGCAGCTGGTCGACGTCGGTCATGACAGCCCGGGCGATCTCGATCAGGCGCTGGCTGTGGCGCTCCCCCTCCCCGTACGCAGCTTCCGCGGCGAGCAGGCCGCGGCTGAGGCAGAGCGCTCTCGTACGATCGGTCGGGCCGAGGTAGCTGTTACGGCTGCTGAGCGCCAAACCATCTGGCTCGCGCACGGTCGGAACCGTGACAATCTCGATAGGTAGGTTCAGATCCCGCACCATCTGCCGGATTACGGCGCATTGCTGAAAATCCTTCTGTCCGAAAAAGGCAACGTCCGGCTGGACGATGTTGAACAGCTTGCTCACCACGGTAGCCACGCCGCGGAAGTGTCCGAGCCGGACAGCGCCGCACAGCGGCTCGGCCACAGCGCCGGGCTCGACAGAGGTCTGGAAGCCGGGTGGATAGATCTCAGTGGCATCGGGCAGGAAGATCATGCTCACGCCCGCTTTGCGGCAGAGTTCGTGATCCTGCTCTATGGCCCGCGGGTAGCGGTCGAGGTCTTCGTTGGGGCTGAACTGGGTAGGATTGACGAAGATGCTGACCACGGTGATGTCGCAGCGGGCGACGCTCTCGTCGATGAGCGCCCGATGGCCCTCGTGCAGGAAGCCCATAGTCGGCACAAAGCCGACCCGCAGGGTGGAGGTTCGGTAGCCGCGCAGGCATTGGGTCAGGGGTTTGATCGTGCGGTAGGTGAGCATCAATGACCTCACGAGCGGGTGGAAAGATACGGTGTCCAGGCAGAAACTGTCGCCTGAACATCGGCCGGCAGGGCATAGGCCTCGGCAGAGGAAGGGAAGGTCCCGCTGCGCACGTCCTCGGCCCAATGAGCCAGGGCCTGCTGCAGCAGGTGAAAGCCATCAACATAGGTCCGGACGAACTTGGGCCGGTGCCCCTGCGTCAGACCGAGTACGTCATGCAGGACGAGCACCTGGCCGGAGCAGTGTGGTCCGGCTCCGATACCGATCGTGGGAATGCCCAAGGTCTGGGTGATCCGCGCCGCCAGCTCTACGGGGATACCCTCGAGCACAAGGGCAAAGCAGCCGGCTTCCTGGAGTTTGTGAGCGTCCTCTAGGATCCGGACTGCGTCGGCGGCTCCCCTTCCCTGCACCTTGAAGCCGCCCATGGCATGGATGCTCTGCGGGGTCAGACCAAGATGACCCATCACGGGGATCTCGCATTCCACGAGAGACCGGATCGTCTCGACCCGCTTGGCGCCGCCCTCCAGTTTCACGGCGGCGGCCCCGCGCTGGAGAAAGCCACCGGCGTTGCACAAGGTGTCTTCGAGGCTGAGATGGTAGCTAAGATAGGGCATGTCGGCCACGAGCAGAGCACGTGGTCTGGTCCGAGCCACCGCTTCGAGATGATGGTTCATCATGGCCATGCTCACCGGGAGCGTATTGTCGAAGCCGAGACAGACATTGCCAACGCTGTCGCCGACGAGGATAATGTCGACAATCGGATCAGCCAAATGCGCCGTCACGGCGTCATAAGCTGTCGTCATTGTTACCCGCTGACCATCACGCACCTGCTGCTGTAGCAACGGGATCGTAGTCGGCTGCTTGTCCATTGAAAGATGGTGGCTCATGAATTTCTACGCATTCTGGACATGAATGGGACAGTCCGTTTCACATTGATCAACAAGGCGGAGCCGATGTATCCCTGCAGCGGCTCTAGCTTCGGCCAAGCCGATCATTATTCTAGCGCTGAAGAGTCTTGCCGCACCCATGGTTGGCCGCTATCCACGTGACATGAGCCGGTTTCTCAGCGATGCGATCGCCGAAAACAGGACAGCGCCACTGATCACTCCGAACAGTGATGCTCCAACAACATGCGTGTAGACATTCTCCGGGATCTGCATCGAGAAAGAG
>NZ_JAGPUP010000415.1:0-9279 GCF_018069605.1 Microvirga sp. HBU67558
GCCAGGCTGTGGGCGTGTTGCAGGGAGGCGAACGGCTGCGCGGCCGTGCCGGCCCCGCTGTTCGAGCCCGCCGTCGATACGTAGTAGATTGTCATCTCTGAAGTTCCCCTTGTCATTCAGGATTGTTGAAGCGGATGAGACAGTATTGATTTGATGAATTCGGTACTGACGCTTGTCTCTGATCCGCGGAGGGAACCTTGTCTGGGAATGTGTCCTGTTTATGTCGTATGTTCATTATTGTAAAAGTGCTTTTTACTGCCTCTATACTGACTGATATGTGGCAATAATCTGTCGAATATGTTGCGAGTTATAGGTCAGCTCTTTTGGAGGCTGGAACCGACCGAAATACGCCAATGCTCCTGCGTGAGACGTGCGATGTGGGTGCGGGATTCAGGAAGACCTGTCCGGGTTGGGATTAAGGGCATCCGGAAGAGGCCACACAAAATCATCTGGCAAGCTCAGGCCCAGGCTGATCTCAAGTTCTTCCGTTAGTGTTTTGAGACGGTTCAGGGAGGGCGTGCAGTGTCGTTGCCATTCCGGGTCTCCAACGGCGTAGACAGGGGTATGAGGCGGTGGGTCTGGGATGTGCTTACGGAAGCGGAGCTTGAGCCCTTTGAGCCATGGCCAACCAGTAACGACAGCTTTCTTTGTATTGATCCGCTTGGTTGGGGCAGGCCTTCACTAGCATCCGAGCTTGCCGGGCACAGTGCAGGAAGGTGAAGAATTCTCGAGCCATCAGTGCGCCCCACCTGCGAAATGGTGCGGCGAGCGAGGATGCCGATGTCATCGACTGAAGCGTCATCCAAGCATCCTGTCTCGTGGTACTCGGCCGCGAGGTCGGCAATCTCCTTTAAGGCGTCCAGTGCGCAGGACAGCTCATAGATATTGTCTTGTATGGTGTCCGTAGCGGTTATTGATCGTTCTCGCCATATCTGGTGAATGGGGCAGTCTCTGAGCTCCACGAGGAGTTCATTCATGCGCGCTTTGACAATTGCCATCACCCTTGGATTGTTGGCTATGCCTCAGATAACCTACGCCAAAGAGAGCAAGCCCCCGCGGCAGACACCGACAGCATCGACATCTAAGGTCGATACAGCCGAGGGAACGGATGCTCTCGTAAAAGCTGCCCGCGAAAGAGACGAGGCGCGGCAACGTGCTTGGGATCAGAAAACGAAAAACATCACACGGGGGATCTGCTCCGGATGCTAAGCCTTAGGTCCTGTCCGGACTATTTCGGTCCGTTTCACCACACCCCGCCGGCGGCTACGCTAGCGGGTATGCGGCTTCGCTTAGAGGCCGGCTAGGTCTGAACGAGCATACATTGAGGCACTCGATGGATAAAACTCGAAGGGTTGCCGACGCTGTCCTTGCCGTGTTGGAGACGCGGCAAGGCTTCCGTGAGTGGTGGGCCAGTATCGATCCAGAGATGCAGAACCAAATCCTGGAAGCGGTTGGAACCGCTGCTATTGAGGCCGTCGAGAACAGCGAATAGAGACGGCGAGCATTCCAGGTTGCATGAAGCCACTCCCTGTGCAGGTTACCCATGCCACGGCCGATCCTACAGAGAGCCTGCGTACGGGTTCGACCCCCGCCGTCCGCACCATTTTCATCTCGGTAGAGACCGGGTATGAGAACCTCGTGGGGCCTGTAGCACAATGGTTAGAGCCGGCCGCTCATAACGGTCTGGTTGGGAATTCGAGTCCCTCCGTCCGCACCATCGACAAATCGCTTCACCACACTCTGCCCAACGTAGGTGGGGATGCGACTGCGCTCAACGCCGCGGTTCAGGAAATGACGGCGTCCTCGTCGGCACCTCCTGGGGTGTCGCCGGAGGCACACCTAACGGCTCTCCAGGGTTCGGGACTTCAGCGGGTGGAGTCGGTGGAATGCCTCCAGGCTCCTCATTTCCCGGGAGGCTGGGAGGGCTAGCAGGTGGCAGGACAGGATTAGGACCGGGATCTGGCGTGTCAGGCTGCGGAGGAGAGGGAGAAGGAATGTCTGGCTGTCGCGGATCTGACATCACACATAGCCTCCTGCTGGGTTCTCACAAGGCTCCATTAGCCGACCTTCGGGACGTCATCTCCTGGCAACTCAGACGGGTCCGATGGCAGGTCAGGCCCCTCGCTGGGATCAGGCTCAACCTCGGGCGCTGGCGTCGGCATGTCAGGCTCCGGAAGAACAGGAATGTCCGGCTGCGGCGTATCAGGGTACGGAATGTCAGACATTGCGGCTCCCCCCGCTATTGAGTACCTGGTGGCGGAACATAGGGTACGTCATCTGGCTCAGGATCCTCGTGATCAGATGGGGTGCTATCTTCTGGAACAGCTTCAGCCAAGCAAACGGGATCAACTCTCACCCTTGTGCTTCAGCGCCCTTATTGCCGTGGCAAGCTCACGCGATAACAGACTTCTCGTCACCAGATAATCCGGGCCAAGCAGGACGCTATAGCGGGTTCGGGCCCCAAGATGCACCGCCTCACATAGCCCTGCAGCTCTCTCCAAGGCATCGTTCTCAGCTTCACGAATGACGGCCGCAATCCTGGTAAAGGCCTTGTCTGTCAGTTGCCATGATGGCCCAACCCTGTCGCCTTCAACCAAGTCGATATACATTTCAAGAGTCCCACGCAGGCTTTCAGCGCGCTCTTGTGGTGTTATCTGGGGCATCTCGACCTCTCCAGGTTTCCTCTAGAGTCGGTTCATCAGCCGTGCCACCGCAATAGCAAGTTGCGCATTGAGCATGCCCTCAGCGGTATCATGGTGGATATCCCTCATGACATGGCACTCAGAGGGATTGCGCCACCTTCGTCGTCGGCAATCTCAGTGGCATCCAACCTTCGTAGCCTAGCTGTGAGCCATTGCAAAACCGCACGTATTTCATCGGCAGCTTTCCCATAAGGACTGAACTCGGTCACCCCAAGACCCGCGGCAAGGGCATCAACATGGTCAGAGCGATGCGCCACAGTTGGGTCACACAGGCCCCCAAGCAGTTGGAGGGTCATACGGGCGTTGGCAGTCCTGCTGGTGCGTCCACCGGTTGGGCACTGATTGAGAACGAATGCGAATGGCTTAGCGTTCTCGTTAAGGTGGCGAACGGTAGGTGCACTGGCCTCGATGTCAGCGACGCTGGGACGGACCGGCAGCAAGCAGAAGTGTGCTTCTTTCATTGCTTCTGATGCAGCATGGCTTTCCGCCCCAGGCGTGTCGACAATGACAAGGTCGTAACCTTGTTGGCGAAGCCTATAGAGACGAGAGGAGAGATTAGCCCAAGAAATCGAATGGACCGCCGGGGCTTCAGCGGTGCGCCGCTTGTACCATTCTTCAGCGGTACTCTGCGGGTCTATGTCGATAAGAACTGCCTTCAGGCCACTTTCTGCCGCAGCCACGGCAAGTGAGACAGCAAGGCTGCTCTTGCCTGTCCCGCCCTTCTGCGTGACGAACGAAACGATTTTCACTGAAGTCTCTCCGCCAAACGGTCTGGTCACTTGACGCGACCGTCTCGGGAGAACGACCGTGCCAAGAGGCACAAGATAAAGCTGCGCTCGTATGGTAAATGCATCCCTAACAGAACCACCAGTCGGGGCTTATTTGCCGGATTGGCTTGCCTATGAGCCTTGGCTGGAACTAGGGACCAATCGCGCGGCGTGCCTCTGCAACTGACCTCAGGGCTGTCTCAACAGTCCCAGGCACCTATCATCCAGGATTTATTAATCCAAGTAATTGCGGGGGCTTCTAAGGGGCGTAGACTTCGCCAGATGTGAGGTTTGGAGTGCCGATCAATCAGGGCAAACTGGTCGGGTTGGAACTGGATCAGGCAAGACTAGCCCAGCTTTATGTCGACATAGCCGCAGGCAAACGGCGGGTAGCCGCAGATGACCAAGATATCGGAATACCAGACCCACGCCCTGGAATGCAGGGCTTTGGCGAAGCAGATGCCGGTCGGAGAGCAACGCACTCAGCTCCTGGAAATGGCACGAACCTGGGAGTCACTCGCGAATAGCCGAGAGAGACTCATCAGGACCAATCCTGAACTGGAGGCCCTTGATAGCCTTGCGTCTGCTGACGTGGCCATACCCTCTTCCAAGGCGCACTAAAGGTGAGCTTCTTGCTCCTGGAAATTGACCTAACCCCTGAGCGTGCCTTGGAGCTTTCTTACCTCAACCTTTTTGGGCCCTATCTGCTCAAGAGGGCTCTCCGGGGGTGCCCGTTGAAAACATCTTCATCCTTTTTCCAAAGATGATGAGTACCCTACGGGGAAAGAACGGCCGTTGCTCAACGAGGTCGGATTCTAGGCACAAGTGCGTAGCCATCACACTCCTTGAACCATCACGGAGACGTGTCATGCCCGAAGCACGCGTTACCGTCCGAGTGGGTGATAATCGGCAATCCGTGACCATCGAGATGGGGCCTGTTGAAGGTCCGTCAGCCGCAATTGCGCTCGACCTTGAGCAACTCACAAAGGTCATCAACTCACTCGGGCAAGCACGAACGCAGATGGTTGAAGGTCAGCGGGTCGAGCCGCTTGAAGGTACAAAGGTAAAAACCATCGCAAATCCCAAGTGGTACATTCAGGAGGCCCCTATTGATGGGTCACTTCTCGCATTCAGTCACCCCGCCTATGGGCCGATGGCCTTCGCTATTCCTCGGGGGGAGGCTGCGAAGATTGTTGGTATCCTGACGAGCCACCTGTCACTTCCGGTGTGTCGGCAGGAAAAACCAAACTGAGACACTCACATTGCCGTTGAATATCTGAAGAAAGCCCACCCATAATCAGGAACACACAGGAGGCCTAAAGCCACGCGGGCTTTACTGTTTCTGAGCTACACCTTTAGGAATATCTGCTCGACCCGTTTGCTCCGTTGCGGAGCAGCTGGAACAGTTTAGCTTCTGAAATGTGGCGAGGCTCCCACCAACCCACGAACGCCCTGGCCGGAGGTATAGGACACCCTCTGGCTGGGGCGTTTTTGCGCCCGCCGTCCTCTCACGTAAACGTACCCAGCAATTTTGCACAAAGCCCCAGTATGGAACGACGAACAACCGGCTTGGCTCGGAGCTGTTCGCAGTAGGCCGTGAGGGTCATCTTCCACTGGGCACGGTGCTTTTCATTGCGCCAGGAGGAGGACATGCTCTCAATCAGAGCGTCAGCTGCCTCACCAAACGTCATCACTTGGGGCTTGTTATCCCGTGCTGCGATGGGGTCCAGCCCATCCGCGAGCTTCTGACGAGCCTCGGCAGCCCGCTCTCGGGCTTTCGCGAGAGGCACGTCCCTCAAGGCGCCGAGCCCCATCTCCCGCCGCTTACCATCTGTCTTCCACATGAACACCCACGAGCGGGCGCCGCTGGCTGTAATGTTTCAGGTACAGACCACCCCCATCGGAGCGCCGCCCAGGCTTTGTCAGTGTTGCGACTGTCCTGGCGCTCAGTGTGTGCCGCTGTCGTGCCATCGCCCCTACCCTTCCCCACCTTCTTCCCCACCTTGAAGGTTGGATTGCAGCGGATGAAGCCGCACCGCGTAAGACATTAGTCAGCATATGCCCCTTGCTGCACAACGAACTCCTGAATGTGACCGAATGTGGTTGGACACCAGTATGGCGGACTCCGTCTCCGCCATTCCATCGGTTCAAGTTACTTAGATCGCTTGCTTTTTCCAGCTTTGGCCGAGCCGAACCCCGACGGGAAACATCGGCCGGTCCCTGAACCAGATCTGTCGCGGCACGAATCATCGAAGCAGCGGCGCGAGCACCAGGCCGGTTGCGTCCAAGGGTGGCATACCCCCGAGCATGCATGGGAATTGGCTCCCTGCCGCAGGCGACGCGGCTATCGTCTTCCTCGATGACCGCCGGAAGTCCACGCGGCAGCCGTCCTTGATCGGTGCGGGATGCGCCAGCGTCCGAGACATTGCCGATGGATCACAGCGGCCCGCCCATCCCGGCCCGTTCGGGGATGAGGCTGCGGCGGCTGCCGGTGGCGCGATCGCACACGTGCTCGAACCAGTCTCACTTCCTGATGTCCACGGGGATCAGTTCGCCCCGGAGCGTCACGTCGCGGAAGGAGTGTCACCCCTCGGCGCAGGGCTCGGGCATCCAGGTCAGCGATTCAGGATCGTGAGGGCTCGCGCGGTCATCCTCGCGTCATGGCGTCCTTCAGGCGGTCCCCCTGCTGCCTCGCGTCCATCCGGGTGCTCATGTAGGCGGCGATCTCGGCCCTCGCTTCTCCGCCGATCGTGAGACCGAGCTTGGAGCGACGCCACAGGACGTCATCCACATCGCGCGCCCATTCCTGATCCATCAGGTAGCCGACCTCGTTCTCGCCGAGATCTGCGGCGAAGATCATGCCCAGGTTTCCAGCCGATCCCAGGATGTCCCGCGCACGCGTCCCATAGTTGCGGGCGAGCCGGCGGATCGTGGCGTCTGCGACGGCCGGCGCCTGCGCCTTGAGGCGAGACACGAGTTCTTCGAAACCACCGACGGGGAAGTCGCCTCCGGGCAGCGTCGCCCCCGCCGTCCAGGCCGCCCCGCGGGCGCCGAGTGCCTGTTCGATTGGCTCCAGGACGGACTCGGCCAGGCGCCGGTAGGTGGTGATCTTCCCGCCGAAGATGTTGACGAGCGCGCCTTCCTGGCCGGTTCCGTCGACCTTGATCACGTAGTCACGGGTCGCTTCCTGCGCCTTCGATGCTCCGTCGTCGTACAGGGGTCGGACGCCGGAATAGGCCCAGACCACGTCGTCGGGGGTGACACCGCGCTCGAAATATTCCGATGCGGCCTCGCACAGGTAGGCGGTTTCTTCGGTCGAAATCTGCACCTTGTCCGGACTTCCGGCGAAGTCTCGGTCGGTCGTGCCGATCAGAGTGTAATCGCCCTCGTAGGGAATGGCGAAGATGATCCGGTTGTCCTTGTTCTGAAAGATGTAGCACCTGTCGTGGTCGAACAGCTTCCTGACCACGATGTGACTACCCTGGACAAGCCGGACATGGCGCTCGTTCGAACCGGTCGATTGGCGAAGAACCTGATCGACCCACGGGCCTGCGGCGTTCACCACGAGCCTCGCCGTCACCTCACGGATCCGGCTGGTTTCCCGATCCGTGAGCTCGACCCGGAACCCGCCGTCGCGACGTTCGAGTCGCGTGACCTTCGTTCGCGTCAGGATCTCGGCGCCCCGGTCGGCCGCATCCCGTGCGTTGAGGGCCACGAGCCGGGCATCCTGCACCCAGGCATCGGAATACTCGAAAGCCCTGGTGTATCCGCGTCGCAGGGGCTTTCCCGCCGGATCACGCGCGAGATCGAGCGTCCTGGTTTTCGGAAGCAGCTTCCGCCCGCCGATGTGGTCGTACAGGAACAGGCCCAACCGCAGGAGCCAGGCCGGCCTGAGACCGCCATGATGGGGCAGAACGAAGCGGAGGGGCCAGATGATGTGAGGTGCCATCTTCCAGAGCACCTCGCGCTCCATCAGCGATTCCCTGACAAGGCGAAATTCGTAGTGCTCGAGGTAGCGCAGGCCTCCATGGATTAGCTTAGTGGAGGCGGACGATGTCCCGCTGGCGAGATCCTGCATTTCGGCGAGGAGCACGCTGTAGCCGCGCCCGACCGCGTCACGGGCAATTCCGCAGCCGTTGATGCCACCGCCGATTACCACGATATCGAAGTCTGAATGAGACATAGCTTTCCCCTCCGGATGCGATGCTGTGGGCACCAGGCGGCTAGCCCTGCCAGATCGTCCGCTGCACTGCGCGGCGCCAGCCGGCGAGAGCACGCTCGCGCTCTCCATCGGCCATGGCCGGCTCGAAGCGATGATCGGCCCGCCAGCTGACGGCGAAACCTTCGCTGCCCGGCCAGACCCCGGCACCGCATCCCGCCAGCCAGGCCGCACCAAGAGCGGTCGTTTCGAGAATGACCGGACGGTCGACGGGAGCGTTCAGAATGTCGGCCAGGCGCTGCATCGTCCAGTCGCTCGCCACCATGCCGCCGTCGACGCGAAGAACGGTGTCGGCTGCGGCCGACCAGTCCTGTCGCATGGCGTCAAGGAGATCCCGCGTCTGGTAACATACGGATTCAAGCGCCGCCCGGGCGATCTCGTTGGGACCCGTGTTGCGCGTGAGGCCGTAGAGCGCTCCGCGAGCGTCGGGCTGCCACCACGGCGCGCCGAGGCCCGTGAAGGCGGGAACGAGATAGACCTCCTGCTGCGGATCGGCCTGAGCGGCGAACGATCCTGATTGGTCCGCGCGCTGGAGAATGCCGAGCCCGTCCCGCAGCCATTGGACGGCCGCTCCGGCGATGAAGATCGAGCCTTCGAGCGCATAGGTCGTCCGGCCGTTGATGCGATACGCGATGGTGCTCAGCAGGCGGTTCTTCGAGGGCACGCGCTCGTGCCCCGTGTTGAGGAGCGCGAAGCAGCCCGTCCCATAGGTGGACTTCATCATTCCCGGCGTGAAGCAGGCCTGTCCGACGGTGGCCGCCTGCTGGTCGCCGGCCACGCCCCTGACAGGGATTGCCACGCCGAAGAGGCTCGGATCCGTGCTCCCGAAATCATCGATGCTGTCCCTGATTTCGGGCAGGATGGATCGCGGCACACGGAACAGGCGCAGCAGATCCTCGTCCCATTCGCCCGTGTCGATGTTGCACAGCATGGTGCGCGACGCGTTGGTCGCATCGGTGACGTGCCGCCGACCGCCGGTGAGATGCCAGAGCAGCCACGTGTCGACGGTGCCGAAGGCAAGCTCGCCGCGTTCGGCCCGTGTCCTGGCACCTTCGACATTGTCCAGGATCCAGGCGATCTTCGTGGCGGAAAAATACGGGTCCGCCAGCAGCCCCGTCCGATCCGTGATCATCCCCTCGGATCCGTCGGCCTTCAATGCGGCGCAGAGGTCCGCCGTGCGCCGATCCTGCCAGACGATAGCATTGTGAATGGCGCGTCCCGTTGCGCGGTCCCAGAGAATCACGGTCTCGCGCTGGTTTGTGATGCCGATGGCTGCGATGTCGGAGGCGGCCAGTCCCGCATCGGCGAGAGCGGACCGCATGGTTTCCAGGATCGTGTCCCAGAGATCCCGAGGATCGTGCTCGACCCAGCCGGGTTTCGGATAGATCTGAGGGAACTCGCGCTGCGCCAGCCCGCGGATCCTGTAGGTGCCGTCAAACACGATGGCGCGGGATGATGTGGTGCCTTGGTCGAGAGCCAGCACGAAGTCGGCCATGCGTTCCTCCTCTCACGTTGCGGTTCGTGCTCTCACAGACCTGCGAGAGCGATGTACTTGATTTCGAGGAAGCCCTCGATGCCGTACCTGGAGCCC
>NZ_JAGPUP010000416.1:0-9605 GCF_018069605.1 Microvirga sp. HBU67558
CTCGAGTACGAGACCCTGACCGGCGAAGAGATCCGCAATCTGCTCGACGGCCAGCCGCCGGTGCGGGACGATGGGGGCACAAGTGCCGCGAAGCACAGGACCTCGCGTCCGGCCGTACCGCCGGCCGGAGCAGCGGGCGTACCGAAACCAGCATAATGCGGGAGAGCGATACCCAATCGTGACAACCAACGCGTGCCGGCTCCTGCTGGCACGCGTCGTTGCACCTTGACCAGTCCTTGAACGGGAGAGTCCATGGACCTCGACACCCTCACGACGATGCTGCTCGACTTCGTTCGGGCGCACCAAGGCTGGGCTCCGTTCATTGTTGGGGCTCTGGGCTTCGCCGAGTCGCTCGCTGTTGTCTCACTGCTCGTCCCCTCGACCGTGCTGCTTCTTGGGATCGGTGCCTTGGTCGGAGCAAGCGGTCTGGAGTTCTGGCCGATCTGGCTTGGAGCGGCCGTCGGCGCCATCCTCGGTGATTGGCTATCCTATGCCGTCGGCTTTGGGTTCAAGCATGCCGTGTATCGTGTCTGGCCTCTCTCATCCCACCAGCATCTCCGTGATCGCGGCGAAAAGTTCTTTGCCCGATGGGGTGCGTGGGGCGTCTTCCTGGGGCGCTTCATTGGCCCGCTGCGCGCTGTGGTGCCCCTGACAGCCGGTATCTTCGCCATGCCTATGCTGCTGTTCCAGACGGCGACCATCGCCTCAGCGTTTGTTTGGGCTTTCATCGTGCTCGCGCCGGGCGCGGGTCTGACCGTATGGGCCCAGTGAGAAGCAGGCAAATTTCTTGCCGGCGACAGGATTAAGGCCGAGGCCAGCTTCGTATACCACGCATGGACCATTCCAGAAGACGTGCGGAGATCATCACCTGCCAGCAAGGGCGGGTTCGACGCGCCGGCGACGGGAGGGTCCATCGGCAAGCCAATGCCGTTTCAGCGCTGTCCTTTCGCCCCAATCAAGAGGGCTTGGAGGGACAGCGAGAAGAGAAGAGTAGCGCAGCCCATCCGACGCGGATCTCAGGAAAGAACATCTGATGCAACAGTCTCCGACCGAATGGGGAACCGGTCAGCCCAGACGCAGAGCGGCAAGCCCGTTACGCCGCGGGCGCTTCGCGTTCACCCTGGCGGGTGCGCTCGTCGTTGCCATGACTGGCATGGCGGAGGCTAGGAGCAAAGGCAGCATGGGCTCACGTGGCTCACGCACCTTCGATGCCCCTCCGGCCACCCAAACAGCTCCCTCAGCCGCGCAATCGCTCCAACGCTCGCAGGCGACTCCAAGTCAGGTTCAGCCTCGTCCGGCCACTCCGTCGGCCCTGGCGGCCCAACCCGCGCGGAGCCGCTTCGGTGGTGGGTTCTTCGCTGGCCTGCTCGGGGCAGGTCTGCTGGGCGCGCTGTTCGGCGCAGGCCTGTTCGGCGGCCTCGGGTCTCTGGCTTCTATCCTGGGCTTCCTGGCGCAGGTCGCGCTCATCGGCGGTCTTGCCTTCCTGGTGATCCGTTTCTTTCGCCGGCGACAGCAGCCAGCCTTGGCCGGTGCCGCTGCTGGCGCCCCGATGCAGCGATCGACACTCAGCGGCATAGTCCCGCCAGGTGGCGGAGCAGCCGCATGCATGCCGCCTGCGGCTGCAGCAGCCAGCACTGCCCCGCCTTCGCAGCCGCGCACTCAGGAGCTCGCTGTCAGGCCTGAGGACTTCGCTGCCTTTGAGCAAGCTCTCGGGGACATTCAAACGGCCTATGGCCACGAGGACGTTTCTGCCCTGTGGACGCTGGCCACGCCGGAGATGGCCGGATACTTCCAGGAGGAGCTGAATGAAAACGCCCGCAAGGGTGTGCGTGAGGCCATCTCGGGCGTGAAGCTCCTGCAGGGTGATCTCGCCGAGGCCTGGCGTGAGGGGCCGACTGACTATGCCACAGTTGCGATGCGCTATTCCATCACCGAGCAAACGATTGACCGTGCGAGCGGCAAGGCTGTTGCCGGCGAGCCGGAGAAGACCGAGGAGGTCACGGAGATCTGGACCTTCCGTCGTGACAATGGCGCATTCTGGAAGCTCTCGGCGATCCAGCAGGCCACCTAATCCCATTATAGTCAACCGCGTCGGACAAGCCCGTGCGGTTGACCATTTTGCATGTGGGTGCGACACCAGATGGTGCCTCCTCCTCTGCAAATTAACTTTGCGCCTACACTGCGCCTACAAGGCAATTTCGTTGAGCAGTTATTTTGACAAGAAGTCTGTTGCTGGCGCGGAGGGCGGCGGCACAGAACGGGCTCTCATGATATGACAGCCCGCCTTCAGTCCAGGATATACCTTTGACCAAGATTGCGTTGATCTCCGATCTTCACCTTGAGGAACGCAAGGACCCATCCCCGTTGGGGACGCCGCCTAAACCTGCCCTAGGCTTCTGAAGAATTCCTCAGAATATGAAGCGTTTCATCCCATGCGGCCCGACCGAGCAGAGGCCCCCGGCTCTTCGAATGAGCAGGGGGCCATCCATGTTTGATCGTCAGATGATGACGAAGTCGCTCACAGTCAGGAACAGGTGCTTGTCGATCCTGGCGAACTGCACCTGGGCCGCTCCGCCGGCACCGTCCTTGTCATAGTAAAGCGCGCCCGAGAACCAATCGTAGATGATCCGGTCGTCGGCATCCGCCGCATGGCTGCCGTAGTGGAACGCAGTCCAAGCGAGATCGCCCTTCGGACCGATCTTCGTGAACACGGCATTCTCAAGCCGGATCGTATCCTCCCAGGGATTGAAATCCCTGATCGTGTCGATCTTTCCGTCGCCGAGCTTGGTATCAAACACGAAGACGTCGCGTCCGGAGCCGCCGGTCAGGATGTCCTTGCCCTTGCCGCCGTAGATCACGTCATTGCCAGAGCCACCATTGATGGTGTCGTGGCCGTCATCGCCCTTGAGGATGTCGTTGCCACTGTCCCCGGCAAGGTAATCGCGTTCCGTGCCACCCTCGAGGCGGTCCTTGCCCGTGCCCCCGTAGAGGCGGTCGTTGCCGCCATTGCCGTACAGGCGATCATCGCCGCCGCTCCCATATAGGCGGTCGCGTGAGGCCCCGCCGGACAGGGTGTCGTTACCGCCCGAGCCATGCAGCAGACTACCGGCATCGGAGGCGTACATTTGGTTGGCAATGCCATTGCCATAACCATAGGCGGCATTGCCCGTGAGGACGAGGTTCTCGACGTTGGCGTTCTCAAGGATGTAGCTAACTGAGCTGCGAACGGTGTCGATGCCCTCGCTACGGTACTCGATCACCTGGTCGCTCGCCATACCGACGATATAGGTGTCATTGCCCTCCCCGCCGTACATGATGTTGATGCCTGTGCCGCCGTCGAGGGTGTCGTTGCCGATGCCGCCCGAGACGGTGTCGTTGCCGTCATCGCCGTAGAGCCAGTCGTTGCCGCCATGTGAGCCGACATAATCATCGCCGCCACCGCCGTGCAGGGTATCGTCGTCGGCTCCCAGGATGAGCGTCTGCCGGGCGCTGTCGCCGAACACGACCTGCGAACCGGTCCCTCCCGTGACCGTCAGAGCACCGATAATTGCGGCAAACTCCACATTCTCCAGCTTGATGTGGCCGCCAGCGATGCCACGCCCATCGATGACCAGGGCCGTCTCAGGGGTGCCTGGAGCCGTGGGCGCGCCCGAGATCACCAACGGCTGACCCGGCAGCGTGCTGCTGCCCGGGGCCAGCATGGGCACAAGGCTCTGCACGATCAGCGGCGTGCTGGCAAACAGCCCTTGCAGGAAACCGGAGCCCCCACCGGTGAGCAGGTTCTGATCGGCCGAGCCACCATCAGTGTGTGCCTGGATCTCACGGATCAGATCGGCCAACGAGCTTCCGGCGGTCTTGGGCGCCGATGGGCCGGTCACCTGTAGGCCATAGCCCGTCGGCAGCTGCGCCAAGAGCACCGGGTGCCCGCCTGCGCTCACCAGCGGAAGATCGGTCGGGCCGCTGCCCGCCGTCATGATCGGGATGGTGAGGATCTGGCCCGTGCTGCCGTCTGGATAGACGATCGTTTCGGTCGTCACCTCTACGCCGCCTATCAGCGCGCCGTCGCCTTGCACCTGCACGCGCACGGTCTTCACGGTGCCATCGAGGGACTCGACCGTGAAGGTCTCGGTGACCGCCTCGCCGGAGCGCAGGGTCTTGGTCGTCTCGGCCTCGTTGTCGAGCACATAGGTCCACGTGCCCTGAGTGGCGTCGAACGAGAAGGTCCCGTAGGTACCCTGCACGTCGGCCTGAGCCTTGAAGCCGGCCTCGCCCGCGTCCTCGTCGGTCACCATCAGAACCCCGGTCGCGATCAGCATGCCGTCCTCTGCAACCGACCCGGCATCGGTGCCGCCGATGACCGCAACGTCATTCACGGCTGACACGTGGAGATCAAGGGCTCGCGTGTGGCTCAGCGCGCCGCCCGAACCTGTGTTGCCCGTATCGTCAATCGAGACCTTGAGGACCCGCGTTCCGTGGTCGTTCGCGGCAGGCGTATAGATCACGCCGCTCGCCGCGATGAAGGCGTTGATGTCGGCGACGCTGCCCGTTAGGGTCAGGGATGACGCCGTGTCTCCGACCGTGACGCCCGATTGGCTGGTGGCCGACAGGGAACCCGCCGAAACGCTCAGGGTCACGATCACTGGCGCCGAACCGGCATCGATGTCCGCGAAGCTGATGCCGGCGAGCGCGGTCGCCGTATCCTCGATCACCGCGATGCTGCCCGGTGGCGTGGCGACAGGAGCATCGTTTACCGGCCAGAGGTCGAGGTTCACTGTTTCCGTATCACTCCGCGGCCCGCCCGAGCCGGAATTGCCGCCATCGTCGATCGAAACGGTCAGCGCATACGTGCCGGTGCCATTGGCCGGAGGGGTATAAGTGACGTGGCTTCCCGCAATGAAGGCGTTGATGTCAGCGATGGTGCCCGTCAGGGTCAGGGATGACGCCCCTCCGCCGACCGTGACGCCCGCGCCATCGGCAGCCGACAGGGTGCCCGCCGGCACGGTCAGGGTGACGGTGACCGAAGCCGATCCTACATCGATGTCGGAAAAGGCGATGCCCGTCAGCGCCGTCGGCGTATCTTCCGTCACGGCGATGCTGGCTGGCACGGTCGCGAGTGGAGCGTCGTTCACGGCGGCGATCTCGAGATCGACCGTTCGGGTATGGGTCTGCGCGCCGCCCGAACCCGTGTTGCCACCATCGTTGATCGAAACCGTCAGAACCCGCGTGCCCGCGTCGTTGAGGGACGGCGTGTAGGTAACGCCGCTTGCGGCAAGGAAGGCATTGATATCGGCGATCGACCCGACCAGCGTCAGGGACGAGGCCGTTCCGCCCACCGTGACGCCCGCGCCGGTCGTGGCTGACAGGGATCCCCCGGTGATGCTCAGGGTCACCGTGACATTGCCCGCCCCCGCATCGATGTCGGAGACGGTGATGCCCGTCAGCGCGGCTGGCGTATTCTCGGTCACCGCGATGCTGCCTGGCCCGGTGACAACGGGCGCATCGTTGACCGCCGCGATTGTTAGGGCGACCGTCCTGGTGTCGCTCAGGCTGCCGCCGCTGCCCCCATGTCCACCATCATCAATCGAGACGGTCAGCACGCGACTCCCCGTGCCGTTCGCATCGGACGTATAGGTGACGTGGCTTGCCGCGATGAAGGCGTTGATGTCGGCAAGGGTGCCGGTTAGGGTCAGGGCCGAAGTGGTCCCGCCGACCGTGACGCCGGCACCGCTGGTGGCAGCCAGCGTTCCCGCCGCGATGCTGAGGGTCACCGTCACGTTGGCTGAGCCGGCATCCACATCCCAGAAGCTGATGCCTGTCAAAGCGCTGGCCGCGTCTTCCATCACCGTGATGCTGCCCGGCACGGTGACGACCGGCGCGTCGTTCACGGCCGCGATGGTCAGGGCGACACTCTTCGTGTCGCTTAGGCTGCCGCCACTGCCCGCGTTGCCGTTGTCGTTGATGGAGACGGTCAGGGTCCTCGACGCGGTGTCGTCGTGAACAGGGATATAGGTGACATTGCCAGCGGCGATGAAGGCATTGATGCCAGTGATCGTGCCTGTCAGCGTCAAGGCGGACGCGGTGCCTCCGACAACGACCCCCGCGCCGCTGACCGCACCCAGTATTCCTACTGGCACGCTGAAGGTCACTGTCACGTTGCCGGGCCCCGCATCCTTGTCCGAGAAGCTGATCCCAGCCAGGGCCGTCCTTACGTCTTCCGTCACCGCGATGCTGCCCGGCATGGTGGCAACGGGTGCGTCATTGACGCTTGTGACGCTCAGGCCGACGGTGTCCGTCTGGGTGCTGAACGGAGAGGTTCCACCGGTGCCGACACCTCCAATATCGGCCACCCCCCCGTTGCTCCCTGCAGACAGATCCCAGGCGCGGATGGTAAGGCCCGCCGGAGCCGTGCCCTTATAGTCGGCGCTCGGCTCGAAGTAGAGCCGTGTCGCTCCATCGGCGGCAAGCAGCCTTGCGGCATTCTCCGGGGGTGTGCCGAGGAGCGACCAGGAAGCGCCCCCATTGATGGAGAACCACCATCTGCCGTTCGAGGCATCGGCTCCGACGATGGCAATGCCACGACCGGAGGTGGAGTCTACGTCCGAGATGCCAACAGCTAGATCGGAGACGAGAAGCCCCATCACCTGCCCTGCTGCCGGCGGACCCGCATCCTCCGCGACCGTCAGGGATAGATTCCGGTCGGCAAGGTGCGGTGCGTCATTGGTCGGGGTCACGTTGACCGTGATGGTGCCGTTCGTGGGCCCCGATCCGGCGGCATCGCGGATCTGCGTCGCGATCGAAACGGGCTTGTCCCAGTTGGGGGCAGGCGTGAATGTAACCGCCGCCAAGGCTGCATTCACGTCTGCAACCGATCCGCTCACCGTCCACACCCCGGTCAGGGCATTGTAGGTCGGCGTGGCCGAACCGGCGGGGGTCACCGACAGGGTGCCGGCCTGGGGTTGGCTCAGCGTCAGCGTCGCGGTGACCGTATCGCCCATGTCGGCATCCGCCACGACGATGTCGCCGAGCGCGACCGCACCGCTATCCTCGAGGGCAGCGATGGGCTGCGTCAGGTTCGAGGCCGTCGGCGCATCGTTGACGCCCTCGACCGTGATGGTCGTCGTGGCTGTATCGAAGCGCCCCGTCGAATCCGTCACCGTATACTGGAACGACGTGGTGCGGATTTGTCCCGCGGCCAGATCGGCGAAATCACCATCGTCGGAGAATTGTAGCGCGCCGTCGTCCCTCAGCAGAACGCGTCCGCCGCCGGTAAGATCGGTCCAGCGGCCAACATCGGCCGCCACTCCATTGAGGTGTGTGATGGTTTGAAGATCGACAGTGCCGAGCGGACCTCCGTTGTCGAGATCCTTGTCGTTCGCAAGGACGCTTGCGCCCGCCAAAGCATCGCCAGCCTTGGTGCGGAATGCGTCATTGATCGCATCCGGAGCATCTTCGAGAAGATTGTCGTAGAAAACTGTCTGATCGACCTTAGTCCCGGGCTGGAAGCCCATGAAGAACCAATTGTAGGTGAGCGTCTTCGTCGAAGCGTTGTAATTCGGGGCATAAACGGCGTTGACCCCGTTCATTGATCCCTGATCGGTAATGGTGCCAGGGGCGACACCTGTAGGGGCCAAGCCTTCAATCTTGATGGTAAACCCGGCGGGTTGCGCTGTTCCGTCGAACTGGGCAAAGACCTGATTGCCGGAAATGTCGACGGTCATCGTCCCGCGCAGAAGCCCGTTGTCGCCCTGCACCGGCTCCATGTCGCCATCGCCATCCGTATCGGACAGGATCCTGGCGGATAAGGGCACAACGAGTTCAGCCCCAGCCCCGACGACCACCGATGTGAACTCGTAGGGAGCCTCATAGACGAAGAACCCCTGCAAGGAGAACGTGATCTTGACCTGAATTCCTTCGAGACTGCCTGCCATGCCATGCCCCCTCGCCGGCCCAGTACCCGCGCCTGGACTTGGCGTGCCGTCCTGCGGCGCCACTGATTGTTATCGTGAAGAACCGTGGCACTTCTTAAAACAGGCCACCTAAAGGCGAGCACTACTAAGAATATTGCCCTAGATGTCGAGATCAATTACTGCAGAAGCAGATTTTATTAACCAATGTTACTCTTCGGCAACACGCCTGCCAAAGCCGGGCTCGGACGGCACTTGGCTCTCTAACGGCAAATCAAGACGGCGAAACAAGGCTTAACCAACTTATCGACGCTCCAGCGGTCGAAAGCTGCCACAGATGGCCGTCTACCTCCATCAGCGGACCGGCCCATCCTTGTGGGAATACCTGTGTTCGGCACTCAACGCCCATTATTTGACATGGCAGCCTTCGAGAGCCGATTGTGCCGGAACCATGCACCTGTCAGCCAAGCCAGCCCAGAGCTGAATCCGGCTTCCGGAGCCAGGTTTTGGCCACGCGGCAGATGACGGTGTAGGCCGGGTTGAACACGTTGCCGATGTCATAGCGCACCACCTGTCCCAGAAGATGGCTGGCAGAAGTGGGATCTAATCCGAAACTGCTCCGAAGCCAGTTCAACATCTCTGTTGTTGCATGCTGAAGCGCCTGGTCCAGCGGACGGGCATTGCCGACCGTGAAAATATCCGACTCTGTCTCACCACGCGGCCAGCCGTGATTGGCATTCTTCTTCAACCACACCGTGAACTCGATCTCGAACGACGTCTCGATCCCCGTGCCGACAATCTCGCCGTCCCCTTGGCAGGCATGCCCATCGCCCAAGAAGAACAGGGCACCGGGCTCGAACACCGGGAAACAGGCGACGGCTCCTGGGGCAAAGCCTCTGAAGTCCATGTTGCCGCCATGCCGGCCGCTCGTGGCCGTGGAGATCGCCTGCCCCATGCCAGGGGCCACTCCGAAGCACCCGATCATGGGGTCCAAAGGCAACACAAGATCCGCCACCGCGCTGGGCGGCTCCATCAAGCGCACAGTCCCAGCATTGCGATCAATGGCCCACTCAACCCGCTGCCGCTCAGGCAGTCGGGGCAGGATCTCTGGATCAACCACGTTCGGCGCCAGAAGGGAATAGGTCCAGCCTGTCTCCCGGGTCGGCGACATGCGTTGGATCTCCACGATCAGCGCGTCGCCGGGCTCTGCCCCTTCCACAAAGAAGGGGCCTGTCATGGGATTTGGCCTGGGAGCACGCTCCACACTCTCGTGGTCACGTCCAGCGGCATCAATCGTGGTGGTGGTGACCGTATCGCCATCAGTGATCCGCAGGACCGGATCTCGATCACCCAAAACATTGTGATAGCCTGTCGGACTGAACCGATGGTGGGCCACGTGCAATCTCCTCAAATTCACTGGCGTTGTACATCATGTGGGCTGTGCGAGCTACAAGGCTGCTCTGACCACCATTCGAGTCAACCGGCCTTACCTGTGAAATGTCCTGTGCCATGGCTCGTGGCACATGCCGGGCGAGCAAGGGCGGTCTTCACTCTTTCGTGGACAAGAAGAACCGCAAGTTCAATACGCTGATTGCTTCAGCCTGCCCTGAGGGAGCTGCACAGCTTTATGTTGCGCTGACCCCGTTGAGCGGCATAGCCCGCCTGGTGAGATAGCCTACGAGCTCATGACGCCCCAGGCAA
>NZ_JAGPUP010000417.1:0-9910 GCF_018069605.1 Microvirga sp. HBU67558
ATCCTTCATGGGCGTGCTCTGCCTCGCCGCAGCAATCGACTGGCTCAAGAACTAACAGGCCGTAGCTTAGCGTATAATCAGGAACAGATCTTGCGCTGCCCCCTGGTTGTCGGTTCTGTCTGTCATGCCAGTACTTACACCAGGACGGTGAAACCGGCCCTGATAAGGACCGGTTCTGTTGGGGATACTGAAGTAGAAACCAGAATCCCTGTCGTGTTGCTCCTATCACGGCATGGTTTTTTGAGTCATTGCCCCACACCCATGCCTTGACCGCGCCACGCCACCCAAACGAAAATGGACGCAATGGGTGGGGGCACTTTATGAAGAGAGTAGCAGCGTCAGTTGGGCTGGCCTTTGTAATGGCTGGTCCAGTTCAAGCACAAACCGAAGGCAAACAGGTCTTTGCATGTATGGATCAGGACTCGACCGGTTTTTCGGACAGTCCCGGTGGATACCGACGCGCTCACTATAATACCCATCCAGAGAATTGCTGACCCGGATTTGCATTGATGTGGCTGGCATGATTCCCTGATGGCAGGGGGCGCAATTGCAGGAGACCACCATGGCCGGGCTCCCGATCCGTCAGGACTACCCTCCATCGGATTTGCGCCAGCGCGCCGCTCGCGAGAAGGACACCCGGGCCAGCCTGCGGCTGTTGGCGATCGCCAATGCGCTCGAGGGCATGACCCGAACGGAGGCCGCCCGGCTGGCCGGCATGGAGCGCCAGGCCCTGCACGATGCCATCCAGCGCTTCAATGCCGAGGGACCGGACGGTCTGCAGGACCGGCCCCGCTCCGGGCGCCCGGAGCAACTCAGCCCTGGGCAGCAGGCCGCCCTCAAGGCCCACATCCTGCACGGACCGGAGCCCGAGCGCGATGGGGTCAGCGCTTGGCGTCTGGTCGACCTGTGCGAGCATGTCGAACAAACCTATGGGGTCCGCTACAGCCAGTGGCGGCTCTCGTGCCTGCTCAAGCGGCTGAACCTGTCGCGGCAGAAGACCCGGCCCTCGCACCCGAAGGGCAGTCCGGCCGCACAAGCGGCGTTCAAAAAAGGAACTCCCGTCACGGCTGCAGGTCCTCGCAGCGATGCACCCTGAGGCGCGTCTTCAGCTCTGGTGCCAGGACGAGGCGCGCTTTGGCCAGAAGGGCCGGACCACGCGCGTCTGGTATGAGCGTGGCGTGCGTCCGCCCGGTGTGGTCGATCAGCGCTTCGAGAGCTTGTATCTGTTTGCCGCCTGTCGGCCCGGCACCGACGAGACCTTCGCGCTGGCTCTGCCGCGGGTGAATGCCGACGCGATGACGATCTTTCTGGAGCACTTCGCGCAGCAGCTCGAGCCCGGTGTGCACGCGGTGCTCGTGCTCGATCAGGCCGGTTGGCACGACGCCCGGGCCTTGCATGTGCCGGACACCATCACCCTTTTGCCGCTGCCGCCAGCATCACCCCAGCTGAACCCTGTGGAACGCGTCTGGCTCTACCCGCGCGAGCGCTATCTCTCGCACCGCGTGCTCGACGACTATGACGCGGTGCTGGAGGCCGTCTGCCGGGCCTGGAACCGGCTCCTCAACAAGACAGGCCGTCTCACAAGCCTGACGGCCTACCCGTACCTCATTGCGTCAGAAATTCCCTGACCGGGTATAAGCCTGAAAAATATGTAATTTCGGTAACTGGAAATACGCTAATCGCGAGCCTCAACGGGCAGAATCGGACGTTCGCCTGCACACAGCCATATGACGCGCACAAGCTGTTCTGCACGTTTGGCTTCAATATCTTCGCAATAAACTTGAAAAATTTGAATTTCGTGCGGTCTCAAAACTACGGACCCCTTTATGATGACTCAACATCGGACCGCGATACTCTGAGCGTTACCTACGGTTCTTGCCAGAAATTCTGACCTCCAATCCCTGAGCACATCATGAAGAGAGTAGCAGCGTCGGTTGGACTGGCCGTTGTCATAGCCGGTTCGGCACAGGCACAAACCGGAGGCAAACAGGTCTTTGCTTGCATCGAGCAGGATGCCAATGGCTTCTCGCACGATGGGACAAGCTATCGAAGACAGGGCTTCAATCCCCGGAAGTTCACAATAGTTCTTGATGGCATGAACTTAAACGTGAAAATTGGAAACGATGAAGAGCCTTACATCTGTTCGAAGCCATTCAACTCTCGCAATGTCCTTCAGTGCGTCGAGAAAACCTATTTCATGGTCTTCAGCCTTGACAATCATCGCTTCAATCGCGCTCAAATACTTGGGCCGGTGAGCAACACCCAAAAACCTGACGATATGGCTGTAAGCTATGGGACATGTCAGCGGTTCTGAACGATGACGATGAGAACCCTTGCGTTTTTAGCCTTGCTCGCACTCTCGCTGTTCCTTGCCGACAGGCTCGTGAGACTTGAGAACTAGCGGTATGCGTTGATGCTTCAGATGTCCGAGAAGCCGATAGTCCCGAACTCAAACGTCATCGTACAAGATGCCAAGTGCTTGGGAACGGTGCAAACCAGAACATATGGGGCTGGCACCTGTTCTATGCTTTGACTGACAATGTGCAGGCTGTTCCGCTCTGGAAGAGTTAATGGTGGGGATGCCACCTAAGGGCGAGGACGCCTCAAAGCGTCACGCTGGTCAATCTCTCTACTACCACAATTGCTCAACTATAGGGTAGCGTCATCGCGAGCCTGACCCCTTCCGGGCATTGGACCTGTTCACGCTCCCAGTGATGGTGACATCATCCGTGTTGGCCGCGAGCTTGCTGCCAGACCTGACTGCATCTGTGCTCCACGCGATGTTTTCTGCTGGAAGCAAGTGAGCGACAAGCTTGCGGGTCTCACGGGACAGGTGCCTGCCTGCCTGGGCCAAGGGTTTGAAGTCCACGAGCTTGTGGGAACCTCCAGGTTTCCCCGTGAAGACGCGCAACCCATCTGGGAACATGACCATGTCGCCAGGACGCAAGGTGCTGTCGGCCAGCAGCATCGGAACAGGGTTGGGTATTTCTCCCACCGGCTTTGGCTCTACCGGCTTCTTGATCTCTGACTGCTCGACAGCGACAGGCTTCGGGCGTGGACGAGCTTTGCGCTGGGGTTGCTCAACCACGGGCTCAGGCTGGTACTCGAAAGGCTGGGGTGCCGGGACCGGTGCAGCGGGTTGGGTCAGGGCGCGGAGGAAGCCGAAGAGACCCTGCGCTTGCGCCGGTACGCTACCGATTGCCACCGGGAGGATCAGAGCCACCGTCAGGGCGCTGCAAGGCTTTACCAACGCAACAAGCAGTGTTCCGAACTTTGGCATTTCCGCCTCCTATGTGATGCTGGAAGCAACGTGGCCAAGCTGTTCTCGTTCCTACTACTTTGTTGCAGCGGGAAAATAAACACAAGTTAACAAAACGTGAGGGCTGGCCTGGAACGGCAGAGCCCCATCTTGGTTGACTTCCCACCTCCAGAAAGAGAGGGATCAGGTTGGGAATGTCCATAAGCTTGGCAGAGCCTGAGGACTGGCCGGAAGGTCATCTCATTATCGTGCCTCACGCATGGCGAGGCGATAGTCTTTGGACCAACATGCAGTCGGAGGCGCAGGAGCGGATTGGCGCAACCTTGCGTCAGATGTATGCAGACCTTCTCCAACGGCCCCTTCCTCCAGGATTGGAGAGGCTGGTCGACCGGATTGAGGCACGGTCAGAGACGCTCTCGTATGGGTGTTGAAAAATCTCTGCGGGAGGAACTCCTCGCCGCCATCCCGAGCCTACGCACCTTTGCCACGTCTCTTACCAACAATCGGGAACGTGCGGATGATCTGGTTCAGGACACCATCCTGCGCGCCTGGGCCAATACCGACAAATTCGAGCGCGGCACCAACCTCAATGCGTGGCTGTTTACGATCCTGCGCAATCTCTTCCACTCCGAGTACCGCAAATACAAACGGGAAGTGGAGGACGCGGATGGGGCCTTCGCCGCACGTCTCAAAGCCTATCCGGACCAACAGAGTCATCTCGACTTCGAGGACTTTCGTTCAGCCTTGGCGATGCTCCCCGTAGACCAGAGGGAAGCTCTGTTGTTGGTCGGAGCGCAGGGTCTGAGCTACGAGGAAGCTGCGGCGGTGTGCCAAGTGGCGGTCGGAACGGTCAAAAGTCGGGTTAACAGGGCGAGATCAAAGCTGGCTTCCGCTCTGGACCTCACGGGTGAGGCCGACCTTGGTCCTGATGATGTGACCAAAGCGGCTCTGGCCACCTGACAAGCCGGTGGGTTAACACAGGTTATGGTCAAGCCTGCCCATTCAGGTAAGATTCACACCTAATGGCTGAGGCTCGCCGGATGACCGAACTCGCGCACAGCAGGCCGCTCGTTCTTATCTTGGAGGACGAAGCCTTGATTGCGCTCGACCTCCAGGACGAGTTGCAGGACGCTGGCTGTGCCGTTGCTGGCCCGCTCACCTCCTGCTCGGCGGCTCTCGAATGGCTGGGAACCGCAACACCAACGATGGCCATCCTGGATACAGCCTTGAATGATGGCCCGTGCAGCAATGTTGCTGCCGAGTTAAGCCGCCGTGAGGTGCCGTTCCTGATATACTCGGGGCATCAGGAAAAACACCACGTCCTGGCGGACCTCCCCCATCTGGCATGGATCGAGAAACCCGCCCCACCGGCTGTGGTGGTCCGAGCCTGCCAGCAGTCTCTGGTTGCCTCCCCAAAGTTCCTTGGGGAAGCACTTAATCTTAGGTGAACCCGGACACACTAAACCTGTTTTCCCAAGTGGCTTCAGGGTTAAGTGTCGCGCGTCCAACGACAAATTGGCTCCTTCCTGGAACGAACGTAACCGGCTCGCAGTCCTGCGCAGCTACCGGATTTTGGACGCGCCACGAGAGCCTGAGTTCGACGGTCTGGCTGAGCTTGCGGCCCGTACCTGTCGGGCTCCCGTCGACCTGATCAGCCTCATTGACGAGCGCAGACAATGGTTCAAGGCCGAGATGGGACTCGGGGTACAAGAGACACCGCTGGATTGCTCGATCTGTCTAACTGACATGCTTGAGCCTGGAACCATGATCGTTCCAAACCTGAGCGAAGACCCCCGGTTCGCTCATAATGTATTCGTCGCCAGGGAACCGCACCTGAGGTTCTATGCCGGTGTTGGGTTACGGACGCTCGATGGGTACCCGCTGGGAGCGCTGTGTGTGCTCGGTTATGCTCCACGGGACCTGACTGAGGACCAGACCGCCACGCTCCGGTTGCTCGCTCAACAAGTGATGGCGCAACTGAACTTGCGCCGTGCCATAGCCGAGCGGGACGAGCGGTTGGAGGGCTCCAGCCGGATTGAGAAGCGGCAGTCTCTTCTCATCAGAGAGCTTCACTATCGGGTGAAGAAGACTCTGGCGACCGTGCAGGCACTCGTTGGGGCGACAGGCCGATCCGCAGGCAGCTTTGACGAGTTCTATCGCTCCTTCGCCAATCGCATCACCTCGCTGGCGAAAACCCACAATCTTCTGACCGAGGACTACTGGCAGACAGCCCCGCTGCGGGAGATTGTACTCAACGAACTCAGGCCCTTCAGTGAGAGCCGAGTGCCTCGGTTCATGTTGATTGGTTCACTAGTTGAATTAGCTGCTGATTTGGCAGTGCCGGATCTGGAATGGCAAGAGTTCGGCGGTCCACCCGTGAGCAATCCGCAGCATCAAGGCTTTGGCTCGACCCTGCTTCAGCGGGTCTTGCCCATGCAATGCAATGCCTAGGTGGAGGTTCACTACGATGCGCAGGGTGTGCAGTTCCGGATGGACGCGCCTCTCATCGAGCACCGGCTCGTGCCAGATTATTGAAGGCTACATGAGACAAGGTAGGTATGGCCGAGATCAGCTTTTGGCTTTCCTTCGCGCCCCTGACGCTGAATTCTTTGATGAGCGTGTTTTGTCCGAGGTTCGAGGCTTCGCTCGTGTCATCTCGCTCAACATAGCCCTCTGCTGACGGTGCATCTCGGCTGTCCAGAAGCCACGGGCAGCACCAGCCCACGAATTTGCGGCACTCAGCCAGACGCTGAGCCACGGGTTCTTTGCCATGCTGAACACTGCCTCCAACAGCTTTGTGGATGTGATCGAAGAGATGCACCTAAGCTGAATGCGGCTTCGGACGATCCGGTATTCCTCAGTTCTCTCATTCATGTGGACCAGAGGAGCCCGAGTGCTCCTCTGGCTTTCTACGGCACCGTGAGAGTGGCCTGACCTGAAGCTCAAATACCCCAATAGTATGGGGTTCTCCAGTAATCATGCAGTTCGCGCTCACGCTCCCGGTCCGACCAGTCGTAGTCGTCACGATCCCGGTAGAAGCTCGGGGCTCCGCGTAGCTGTTCTTCGGTAATATCCGTGCGGTAGCCACCCAAGCCAGTGTCATAGGTCAGCTTGCTCCATGGGATGGTGTGCTCGTCCTCACCTATCCCAAGAAAGCCGCCGAACGACATCACGGCATAGGCGACCTTGCCGCTGATCTTCTCGATCATCATGCGTTTGATCGAGCCAAGGTGGTTG
Organism: Microvirga sp. HBU67558; assembly: GCF_018069605.1. NCBI lineage: Bacteria > Pseudomonadati > Pseudomonadota > Alphaproteobacteria > Hyphomicrobiales > Methylobacteriaceae > Microvirga > Microvirga sp. HBU67558. The sequence continues at coordinate 6,497 of NZ_JAGPUP010000417.1, forward strand.
CCTTGCGGATCGTACACGGCGGTCCCTTCTACCCGATCACTCTCGATCAGGGGTTTGCCGGTCATGGCTCCCGATGCACCGGTGTGGGTTGTCGTATCAGCTTGTGCCATCACATCCTCCTTAACAGCGGTTGGGCGACCTCACTTCCTCCATGATCGCGGGTAGGCACATCACGCCTTGAGTTACGTGTCCCCCTGCGAAGCATAGCCGTGTCTGGTTCTGGCGTAATCCGGCACGTGCCTGCTTTGGGTTCGCCTTTCGCTATGGATCATCCAAGCCAACGCGTAGCCGAGGGCTCCAGCGGCGAAGAGCGAAAGGAGTGGGTTCCCGGTCGTGTAACGGGTGACCAGCCTTTGCCCCTCCCGAACGTAGTGCTGAGCCTGAGGATAGTGCTCGCCTGTTTGCCGAACGTAGCGCTGGCCTCGGTTGTACATGGTTCCAGCGGCTTCAGAGGCACTCTCGGAAATGTCGTTGAGCGCCTCCCGTACCTGATCCAGAACCTGCTCGGTTGAGCCCTGCTCCCGTTGGCCCTGCTGATCATCCGCCTTCGAGGAATGGGTTTCCTGATCAGAGTGATCAGGCGCAGGGCCTTTGGTTATGGTTACAGAAACCGGATCGCTGGTTGGGAAGGTCTCCTCGATGGCATGGTCGAGCCGTGCATCGAGTTTCTCCTGCGAGTTCTCGGGCAGCTTGCTGTCTGGGGGACACTCCGGAGACTTAGGCTCCTTACTATCGGGATTAAGTTGGCTGCTGATACTGGACGCGTTCACCATATGAGCCCTCCAGGACACTCAGAGTGGTTGGTCGGCCCCGCACCCCTTCTAACGTCAAGGCTGGGAGCACCGTTCCAGGATAGTTTAACCTATGTGAAGACCATGGCTGACGAGCTTAGCCTACTCGGTCGATCAGAATGTGAGTTGAACGGTAGGGAACCGGTCAAGCTTCACAGCGTTGCCATTTATCCTGTCGAAGGCACTTCTCATGGACCATCATCCACTCAAAGCTGCCTTGGCAGTTTCCCTTTGTGCGCTTCCATTGGTCGCTTGCCAGAGTGATGCGGGAACTGGTTTTGCCTCCGGAGTCGCGGGCGGGGCTGTGATAGGCGCTGTTGTGGGTGGTCCAGTCGGGGCGGCTGTCGGCGGTGTGGCGGGTGCAGCGGTGGGAGGCATTCTGACCGCTGAGGAGGCGCGGCGGGTGCGCACTTATGTGGCTGCGCAGCGGAGCCCCTCGATCCAGGTCGCCGAACCGGTGGCAGTGGGGCAACCCGCGCCCCCCGCGCGCACGGCTTTCACCGCTCCCGGCCAGCGTCGGCCTTCGCAATCCCTATCGCTATTCGGTTGTGAACGACCGAACGGTGTTGGTTGATCCACGCACTGGTCGGATCGTCGAGATCATTCAATAAGCGCTGCGCTCGACTGTCAGCGCAGAGCATGGCTCAATGCGCCTCCGCGACACCCGCAATGTAGCGAAAGGGGCCTCGCGGCCCCTCCCTGGCAGGATTGATCGTCTCAGCGGGCGTATTTGAACTCGGGAGCCGCCTTTAGCTGATCCTTGGTCAAATTCGTCGTCAGTATCGCATGATCCGGAGCCGAGTGGGCCGCATTGTCGGCGGACCGATCCGTCGCCACCGTGCCGGTAGTGGTCGGCGCTGTCGGACTGACCGTTCCCGGAGCGGCTGGGGCTGTCGCGGTAGGTCTTGGAGCAACCGGGGCATTCGGATCGGTCGTGGTAGCTGTGGTCGCAACGGTACGAGGCTCGTTCACGAGCTTGATCTGCTCGAACGGGATCGCCACGTCCCGTTCACCGAGGCCGAGGAACCCGCCGACCCCCACGACCACGGCCTGGACCTTGCCGCTGCTGTCCACGAGCAGTTCGCTGATGTCGCCGATCTTCTCGTTGTTCTGGTTGTAGACATTCAAGCCTTCGAGCTTGGAGGCGCGCCATTGCCCCGGCTGCTCCTGGGTCATCCAGTTACCGGTGTTCATGCGGGCTGGTTCATTCGCGCCGAAGCTGGGGTCGCCCGCCGAAGGTGCTGCCGTTGAACCAGCAGGAGGAGCCGTGGTCGAGCCTGCGGGCTGGTTGGTCTGGGACAGCGCCGGGGCCGAGATTAGGATCGTACCGAGAAGAGCCAATGCGAGATGCTTATCAAGCATGTCTTCCTCCATTGTCTTATCCGCGCCAAGTGGCGCATGCCCTAACAACGGGAAGCTACGCCCCTTCGTTCGGCTCACCATTCTTTCATCACCGGCAGGAACTGACCCAGGTGGGGCGACTTGCCTTACACGGCATAATTTCTTCTGAAACACGTTACCTCGTCCGCAGACGGGGGCGTTGGAACTTCGGGCGGGTAGGAACACAACTATGTGATCCTTTATGTGATCCTTGCGCCCGACAAGGCATTGGAAAGACTGAGGAATAGCACCAAAACGCGGCACTACGCCAGCCCTCATAGATAAGGGGAGGCAACCAGTTTGATCGCCCAATGGATTAGCCGAAGCTGTAATCGCTTACACAGAGCTCAGCCAGGAGCATCAACAATAAAAATTTCGTTCTCCCGAAATAGTTCTCCAAAAACGTTTGCCAAAAATCGATTTAGTGCATATCTGCGGCGCAGATCGCGGGTATTCACTGTGCTGCACGGGCCGTTCCTGCTGATCTGGCCAGAACGAAGTCTGTTCTGGTCACTTTCCCAATCAGTCCCAGTGCAGCCGAGGACACGAAAACTATGAGTGAGAGCGCAATCGCTCCGAACTACATCGAACTCTGTGCTGATATCGTCTCAGCCTATGTCAGCAACAACTCCGTTCCCGCCGCAGACCTCCCGTCGCTGCTCAACTCCGTCTACGCTGCCCTCACGAAGACTGCACAAGGTCAGAAAGAGGAACCCAAGGCCGAGTTGGTGCCTGCTGTCTCGGTGCGGAAGTCCATCACTCCAGATGCCATCATCTGCCTGGAAGATGGAAAGTCGTTCAAGTCGCTCAAGCGCCATCTCCGCACGACCTATGATATGACCCCTGAGCAGTACCGCACCAAGTGGAGCCTGCCAGCCGACTATCCGATGGTTGCGCCGAACTACGCCAAGGCGCGGTCCGAGCTTGCTAAGACCATGGGGCTCGGCCAGCAGCGCAGGAAGGGCTCGGCCAGTGTCGAGATCGCTCCAGAGGAGACTGCTGCGAATGATGCCGCTGCCGCTAAGCCGAAGCGCGCTGCTGCCAAGGCGGCTGCGACCTCCGACGAAGTGACTGCGCCTGCCAAGGGTCGCCGCACGAAGAAGGTTGTCTGAACCCTCTACCTACACGGCCAATGCGGACCTGTCCGCATTGGCTCACGCGGCCCATACAGCCACCTCGACTAGGGCGTGTCATCGCTTGATCCAATCGAGTGTAGCGGCAAGGCAGAGAATGCCCATGAACG
>NZ_JAGPUP010000418.1:0-10093 GCF_018069605.1 Microvirga sp. HBU67558
ATCGGCCCCGCCGCTCACCCGGAATCGCCCTCCTGCCGAGGGCGGCATGACTTACCGGATGCACCACTTAGGATCAGGCGGCCAAGTGCTTTACGACGGTCTCATCAAGCTTGAGCCCGGTTTTCGGCGCGCTGGCGATCTTCTGATGCGGGCACGCTGGTGCCGTCGAGGAACGTCATTCCGAGCTGGATGCCGCGCTCCTCCATCTGATGGGCACACGCTCCCAGACCCCCAGCTGCGCCCAATGTGTGGCCGTCTGAGCTGCCCGCTACCCTGAGCCCAGTTCAGCTGGGCGGCCCGCCACTTGGCACTCCTCCCAGGCTACCAGGGAATGGCCCCAATGGTCCGCCGCAGGTCCTGCAGCCGTGTCTCACCTTTCGGATGGTACTGCTCCACTAGCGGATCCAGCATCGTCGAAACTACTTGTCGGTGATCATGCAAACGGAACTATGTTACAACCGCAGCGAGCTGCAGCCCCGAAACGAGAACAAAGTACCTGGCCGGAAATGCCATATTGCCGCTGGCGCGTCGGACGAGCAGGCATGTTTCAAGGACAATAGTTAAAGGCGGAGGGAACATAGCGTAGGGATCGGCGCAAGCGGCTTAACTAATCCGACGCGCTGGCGCCAACTCATTATGTCAGTGTTTCCGCACAGTGCGGGTTCGGGGAAGTTTTTAATACTCCCGATTCTCACGATAAGAGGCCGAGTCTATTCCGTGACGTTTCAATTTATCGTAGAAAGTTTTACGCGGAATTCGAAGTCTTTCCATTACTTGTTGCATATCGCCGCGATGTTCCTGTAAGGCTTCACGAATTACGGTTGCCTCGTAGCGGCGCACCCTTTCAGCAAGACTTAGGGTTGGTGCAGTCCCACTTCTTTGACCTGATACAACCGAGGTTTTCTGTGTCGGCTCGAGCCCTAGGACGACGCGGTCAGCGAAATGAACGAGTTCGCGAACATTGCCCGGCCAATTGTGGCCCATGAGATGGTCACGCACGGTCGCGGTCATCTCCGGCACTGGACGACCGAAACGTTTGGACGCGCGCTCGAGGAAATGGCCGAAAAGTGCCAGAACATCTTCCGGACGTTCGCGAAGTGGTGGAATGTGTAACGTCACGACGTTCAAGCGGTAGTAGAGGTCCTCCCTGAAATCTTTGCGGATCAATGGATTGCCGAGATCGATCTTCGTCGCAGCGACAACACGAAGGTTGATCCTTCGGGTTTCATTGGTGCCGAGCGGCGCAATCTGCCGGGTTTCGAGTACTCTGAGCAACTTCACTTGAAGCGCGGGCGGCATAGACTCAATTTCATCGAGGAAAAGCGTCCCACCGTCTGAATGCTCCATTCTGCCAATCCGGCGCTTCCGCGCTCCTGTGAAAGCGCCTGCCTCGTGTCCAAAAAGCTCGCTTTCGAAGACACTTTCTGGTAGCGCGCCGCAATTTAGTGCGACAAAGGGCTTCGTACGCCGCTTGCTCCATTGGTGCAGCAACTCGGCGACTACCTCTTTGCCGGTCCCTGTTTCTCCTTCCACGAGGACGTCTACATTAGTATCGGCAATTTGGCTGAGCGTCTCGCGCAGCCGCTTCATGGCCGGCCCATTCCCGATGAGCGGCATATCACCAGCGGATAGGACGACCGCGTCCTGTAGCCGTCTGGTTTCCAGAACCAAGTGCCGCTTCTCCGAAGCACGGTGCAGTGTCTCTAATAGTCGCTCCGCCGCATATGGCTTCGCAATGAAATCGTATGCGCCATCCTTGATCGCGGCGACAGCCAATCCAACGTCGCCATGTCCGGTGATGAGGACGACCGGAATACTCGGATCGATCCTCTTCACCCGTTCGAAGAGCTGGAGCCCGTCGATTCCAGGCATGCGAATGTCGCTCACTATAGGCCCTTCGAAGTTCTTATCTATTGTGGCGAGCGCTGACTCGGCTGAGCGGAAAAGGATCGGTACGAAGTTGGCAAGCTCCAGCATCTGCCTGGTTGCCCGTAGCAGGTCCTCGTTATCATCCACAAATATGACCGGTCTTTTTTCAGCACTCATCCCGCACGCCTCAGCTCGACCGTGAACGAAGCCCCTTTCTCATGGTTTGCATCGCGACGCAATGAGCCACCGAGTCCCCGTGTGATCCCTTTCGAAATGACCAGGCGAACACCGAGGCCGTTTTCTTTGTCGATAGCAAACGGTATGCCTAGGTTCCGGCAGATGTTGAGGGCGAGGCTGGGACCGACATCCCGATCGGACATAGCGACTACTTCTCCCATCTCGGCGAGCGCGATTTCGACCAGAGGCTCCGGCTGTGCCTCCAAGGCGCTGAGTGCATTCTGAAGAAGATTGACGAGGCTCTGCGCCAACTGGAGGCGACTTGTCATCACCATCGGAGACGAGGCGGCCGGCTTTCGTTCAACGAACACCCGGGAACCGCGAATTCGGTGAGACACGAGTGACAGCGTGTCATCGATCACCTCTTCTGATAGGGTTTGACGTAAGCAGGAAGGATGGGGCGAACATCGTGACCGGAGGCTATCAGCGTGCGCACCCATTGGTGAGCGGTCGCGCAAGCCTCCAATCCGATCCGGCAACGGGATATGGTTCCAAAGAACCTCGGAGCCTGGCTACGACGCAGCGATTTGCGTCAGACGATCTTCCCGCTCCTGTCGGCCCCGCGCAACTGCGAGACATTCTTTCTAGTACCAGAACCCCTCGTGGCGATCTCCAACATCATGAGTGGCTCCTGTCCTGTTCTTCAACATGCCTAACTTGGCACGTTTGACGCTGGTGGTGGGCGCCAGCCACGACACCACGTTAGCTGAAACCGGGGGCGCTGGCGCGGTTACGATGATTTGCCTGCCTCGTGTCGAAACTCCCACGCCCAACCTCCGCCGCGCCATGCTGCTGAGGCGCTGAAGGTGGGTACCAACGGCAGAGCAGTGGGACTTAAGGAGGAACGAACGTTAGCGCCCACCGGCAGAAGGTCTCATAGCAGACGGCGATGCACGCTTGTGTAGCAACTCTTCGACGCGCCGGCGGCTTATTGGGGCCCGAAGGAGAGCCGTACCCAGCCGATGTCTATCTCGCGTGGGAAGTGATGGCGTTTCTAGCTGACGAACCTGCTCATGCCAGCCCATCTACCCGCCTGGTTTCGACCACGGAGTAAATGTGACAACACCGCGGGCATCCATCCCCCGTCAAACGCGCTCGCAGGTACCCTCGATCCAAGGGATGGATGCGTTTCATCCAAACAATCGATTTCACGGCGTGCGGTGATTGCTGCATGAATTTAACAAATGGCTTTTCTGATGCTGCAAGCTTTATGCATCGGGCTCCCACAACACTAGGCGACGTAGAGAGATACAATGCCCCCTGACGTGCGATGGAAACTTTGCTGGGAAAGTGAACTGCAAGTCGAAGATCACTCAGCACTTTCTGCATTCTTTCGTGATACTTACGGCCCGACGGGCGCGTTCAACGCGCAGCCCTTCGAAGGTGGGCGCAGCTGGGCCGGAGCGCGGCCCGAAATGCGGGTGATTGGCTACGACTCGCGTGGCATTGCAGCACACATGGGCCTGTTGCGACGATTCATCAAAGTCGGGGCCGTTGATCTCCTAGTGGGGGAGCTGGGGTTGTGGGGCGTCCGTGCCGACCTCGAAGGCCTTGGGCTTTCTCATTCGATGTTTACCATGTATCCGGAGTTGAAGCGGCTCGGAGTGCCCTTTGGATTCGGCACGGTTCGATACGCGCTGCACAGACACGTGGAAAGACTGTGCCGCGGCGGCATCGCGACCGTCCTCCCCGGGGTCCTCGTTCGCTCTACTCAAGCAGAGGTCTATCCCGATCTGGAGACCACGCGACTTGAAGACCCGCTCGTCGTCGTTTTTCCGATAGCGTGCTCGATGGACGAATGGCCCTCCGGCACTCTGATCGATCGTAATGGCCCAGAGCTATGAGACAACAGGATTGCATTTGCAACGTGTTGGGCCACGGTCGCGACCGTAGCGTCTATCTGACGTTTGACGATGGGCCGAACCCAATATGCACGCCTGAGATCCTCGATGTTCTAGCGGAACGACGCGTACCCGCGACCTTCTTCGTCATCGGCGCCTATGCTGCGGACCATCCAGAACTTATCCGGCGTATGTTTGCCGAAGGGCACGAGGTTGGTAACCATACGATGACGCATCCGGATCTAACGACATGTGGACCGGAGGAAGTTGAACATCAAATCATAGAAACAAGCAGAGCGATCAAGGCTGCCTGTCCCCAGGCCGGACCCAAATATATGCGAGCTCCATATGGGCTCTGGACTGAGGACGTACTAAGCATCTCGGCGCGCGCGGGACTAAAAGCCGTACATTGGTCCGTAGATCCGAGAGACTGGTCCCGTCCTGGTGTTAACGTAATCGCTGATGCGGTGCTGGCTTCAGCTCAGCCCGGCGACATCGTGCTGTTGCACGATGGGTGCCCCCCCAACGAGCTCGCGCAACAGAAGCTTTCGAGCCTCCGCGACCAAACGCTGATGGCACTTTCTCATATCATTACCGGACTGCATGACCGTGGCTTTGCTCTCCGATTGCTCTCCCAGCACAACTAACGGACGGTATCGCATGGACCTACTTGGCACAGCCGGCACAGTGACCATTTCATCGTATGCGCTTCTTGCGGGCGTCTATAAAGGGATGCAGGCATTGTATGCGCCCCCTGCGAGATCTCTCGTTGTCCCACCCACGAACGTCGCTTTAGATGGACTACCTAGCGTCGATGTGATTGTACCCTGCTTCAATGAAGATCCGGGTGTCCTCGCAGCATGCCTCTCGTCTATCGCAAATCAAGATTATACCGGACAACTGCAGTTTTACGTGGTGGATGATGGTTCTGCAAACCACGAGGATCTCGCGCGGGTATACATCGCAAATGCCAGGGATCCACGATTCAATTTAATTATTCTCCCAAGCAATGCCGGAAAGCGAAAGGCGCAGATCGCCGCGATTCGCCGCTCATCCGGTGACTTGCTGCTGAATGTCGACTCAGACACCACACTTGCGCCCGACGTGATCACAAAGCTCGTTCAGAAAATGCGGGATCCGTCCGTGGGCGCCGTAATGGGACAACTCGTGGCCAGAAATCGCAGCCACACATGGCTGACCCGATTGATCGACATGGAATACTGGCTTGCGTGCAACGAGGAGCGCGCGGCGCAGGCGCGCTTTGGTGCGGTGATGTGCTGTTGTGGTCCGTGCGCTATGTACCGCCGATCTGCACTGCTTTTGCTGCTCGACCAGTATGAGACGCAGCTGTTTAGAGGCAAGCCAAGCGATTTCGGCGAGGACCGCCATCTCACAATCCTAATGCTTAAAGCTGGTTTTCAGACCGAGTATGCCGCCGACGCCATTGCCGCTACAGTCGTGCCAGAGCGGCTCGCGCCCTATCTGCGACAACAGCTACGCTGGGCGCGCAGTACCTTCCGCGACACGTTCCAAGCACTGCGCCTGCTGCGAAGCCTCGACCGCTATCTCACGTTGGACGTGATCGGGCAGAACCTAGGGCCGCTGCTTCTTGCCGTATCAATATTGATGGGCATCGCACAGGTCGCAATGGCAGCCAGGGTGCCGTGGCTGACGATTACCCTTCTAACGTTCATGACGATTATCCGGTGCAGTGTGGCTGCGCTTCGTGCTCGCCAGTTTCGGTTCTTAGGTTTTGCCGCTCACACGCCAATTAACCTTTTCCTCATCCTCCCCCTGAAAGCTTATGCGCTGTGTACGCTAAGCAACAGTGCTTGGCTCTCTCGCGCGTCAGTCTCTCAAAGCGCGGCCCGGGGTGCTGAAGCACCGTCACCTCAAACCCTACCAACGGGTCAGGATCCTTGGGAACGCCCGAAGCTTTGGCCAGCTTTGGATGTTGGGACTGACGGGGAGGCTGAGGGCGGGCAAACCTAACATCAGTCGAAGGGTGGGCGGTAGGAGGCGCGGGATGTTGGACGACGAGAAGCCTTATCAGTTGCTGCATGATGAACTAGCCGCAGACGACCCATGGCGGCTTGATAGCAATCCATTCGAGCGGGAGCGACATAGGCAAATGCTGCGGCTGGCGGTGGCGCAGGAAACAATCGAGAATGGGCTTGAAGTTGGCTGTGCAGCTGGTGCGTTCACTGAAATGCTTGCGCCGCATTGTCAGAAACTCACCGTAGTTGATGTGGTGCCCCACGCGCTCGACCGAACCCGGCATCGCCTGAAGGACCCGCCGAATATCTCCTGGATAACCTGCGACATCCTCCGGTTCTCGACGCGAGAAGTATTTGACCTGATTGTTGTAGCTGAGGTGCTCTACTATCTCAACAGCGTCTCTGACATGCGAGCAGCCGTCCGCAACCTGGCAAAGATGCTCGCGCCATCGGGTCATTTAATATTCGGGTCGGCGGGGGATGCAAACTGCCGACGATGGGGACACGTGGCTGGCGCCGAGACCGTCATGACGATCCTTGATCAGGAACTCGTCCAAGTCGATCGTTTACGATGCGTTGGCCGATCCAATAACGAAGACTGCTTGCTTACCCGTTATCGCCACCCGGTTTCTCGCTGATCCGACTACCTTGTCAGATATGGAGATCTTATGCGCATCTGTGGAATCAAACTGACGCACGACGGAGCAGTCGCCCTCGTCGAGGACGGGAAACTCATCTTCTGCATTGAGGAAGAGAAGCGCAACAACAATCCTCGTTATAAACCCATTGAACACCTCGACGGGATTGTCCAAATCTTGAACGATCATGGTTTGAGCATAGGGGACGTTGACCAGTTCGTCATCGACGGGTGGGACGGAGAAGTTGAGTCAGAGTTCCAAGTGTTCAGCGAAGGTGCTCCTATTACTCTCAGGGGAGCTCCCTACGTCGAACGGTGTCCAGAGAACCCCTTAAAGCCACATGAGAGCTCAGGACTGGCGCTCAGCGGCTCGATTCTTTCTTACAAGAGCTTTCCGCACGTCATAGGACACGTAGTCTCCGCGTACTGCACCAGTCCGTTTGCCAAAACTGGGGAACCTTCGCTTTGTTTGGTTTGGGACGGCTGCATATTTCCTAGGCTCTACTATGTGGATCCAAAAGGAACTCGACTGATCAAGTGCCTCTTCCCGATGATAGGCCATGCGTATGCCGTTGCGGGCCATCACTTCGGGCCGTACAAGAGGGCAAACTCAACTGGCTGGGACTTGGGTGTCGCCGGAAAGCTAATGGCCTACATTGCGCTTGGCGCGGCTCGGGAGAACATCGTTAGCGTGTTTCGGGAACTCTACGACGAACATTTCGCTGGAGAAACGTCGCTTGCGGTCAGTTATCGAGAAAACACCCATAACGCAGACGAATTGCTTGCACGTGTAAATGGCTATTTCGATGCAAGCGAGTCTCGATTACAGTGCGAGAGTTCCGAAGATGTCCTTGCATCGTTTCATGTCTTCGTTGAGCGCCTTCTTGTTGAGGAGTTGACTAGCACTCTACAGACGCAGTCGCAATTTGGATCACGAAACTTGTGCGTGGCCGGCGGGTGCGGCCTCAATATCAAATGGAATAGCGCACTGCGAGCCAGTGGCCTATTTGACTCAGTCTGGGTTCCCCCATTCCCTAACGACAGCGGATCGGCTATTGGCGCCGCCTGCTGCGCACTTGCCGTTGACGGTGGTCTCTCTCCGCTCGATTGGTCAGTTTACAGTGGCCCAAAACTGAAGAACAGCGAGATCCCTCCGGGTTGGAAAACGGCTCGATGCAGCTTGGCCGAACTCGCCAGAATACTGGCATCTAACGAGCCGGTTGTTTTTCTTGCTGGCCGCGCTGAACTCGGGCCACGGGCGCTAGGGGGCAGAAGCATCCTTGCCGCGGCGACTTCATCGCAAATGAAGGAGCACCTCAACGCCGTGAAGTATCGCGAGGATTTCCGACCTGTAGCGCCAATTTGCCTGGAGGACCGCGCACAGGAGATCTTCGCCCCAGGCACCCCCGATCCGTTCATGCTCTTTGATCATACAACACGCCATGAATGGCGAGAGAGGATCCCAGCCGTAGTACACCTTGATGGAACTGCGCGACTTCAAACCATTTCGAGAAACGCGGAGCACGAAGTTTCGAAACTCTTAGCTGAATATGAAAGTCTTACGGGGATTCCTCTTCTGTGCAACACGAGCGCCAACTATCACGGGCGTGGTTTTTTCCCGGACGCCGCAGCGGCATGTGAGTGGGGACAAGTAAGCTACGTTTGGTGCGATGGCTTGTTGTTTACAAAGACAAGCGGAACCGATGTGTCCTTGGTGGCGTAGGAAGGCTTTTCGGCAAGCACATGACCGCGACAGCAATTAGTTTGGTTGACGTAACGAAAGCCTACAATGGCCGGACTGTTGTTGATCGGTTCTCGTTCTTCGTCAAAGCGGGAGAATGCTTCGGGCTGCTTGGGCCGAATGGCGCCGGCAAAAGCACCATTACGCGTATGGTCCTCGGTATGACGCCGCCCGACGTAGGTAAGATCACGGTGCTTGGCGCCCCAGTGCCTGCGCAGGCTCGTTTGGCGCGCGCTGGCATTGGGGTGGTTCCACAGTTCGACGACCTCGATCAGGAATTCACAGTGCGAGAGAACCTGTTGGTCTTTGGGCGCTACTTCAACATGAGCACCCGTCAGATCGAAGCCGTCATCCCGTCACTCCTGGAGTTTGCCAGACTTGAGGGTAAGGCGGACGCCCGGGCCGCGGAGCTTTCAGGCGGTATGCGACGGCGCCTAATGCTGGCACGCGCCCTCATCAACGATCCCCAACTACTCATATTGGACGAGCCCACCACCGGTCTCGACCCTCACGCCCGTCACCTGATTTGGGAGCGGCTGCGCTCTCTGTTGGGACGCGGCAAGACTATCCTACTTACTACTCACTTTATGGAGGAGGCAGAGCGGCTATGCGACCGGCTATGCGTTCTCGAAGAAGGACGCAAGATTGCCGAAGGGCGGCCCCAAGCGTTGATCGACGAGCAGATTGGCTGCCAGGTCATTGAGGTCAGCGGTGGCAATCCTTATGAATTGCAGGCGCTAATGAATGGATGCGCGCAACGCATCGAGGTAAGTGGGGAAACGCTCTTTTGTTATTCCTCCACTCCCGATCAGGTGCGACTACAACTACGGGAGCTTTCGGATCTGCGTCTTCTACAGCGCCCCCCCAACCTCGAGGATGTTTTTTTACGACTGACTGGGCGAGAGATGAAGGATTGAAACATGTGGGAAAGTTATGTGGCAGTTCTGCCCGCGAACTGGTTGAACTGGACTGCAGTGTGGCGCCGCAATTACATTGCGTGGAAGAAAGCTGCGCTTGTGTCAATTCTCGGTAGTCTCGGGGATCCGATGATCTATCTTTTTGGTCTCGGAACCGGTCTTAGCGTGATGGTCGGACGAGTCGAAGGAATGTCATACATTGCGTTCCTAGCGACTGGTATGGTCGCGACAAGCGCAATGACGGCGTCTACATTCGAAACCATCTATGCGGCCTTCGCGCGCATGCGCGATCAACGGAGCTGGCAGGCGATCTTGTACACGCAATTGACCCTCGGCGACATAGTGATCGGGGAACTTGTCTGGGCAGCGACTAAGGCACTTTTGGCCGGAACTGCGATTGCAACTGTCGCAGCCATTCTGGGGTATGCAGTGTGGTCATCCATTCTCTATGTCGTGCCGGTGATCGCTCTCACGGGGATCGCCTTTGCGAGTCTGGCAATGATCGTTGCGGCAATCGCGCCCAACTATGAGTATTTCATCTTTTATCAGACCCTGATCCTCACACCGATGCTGTTCTTGTCCGGTGCTGTCTTCCCGGTAACTCAGTTGCCCGCTAATGTTCAGCAGGTGGTGGCTTTCTTGCCGTTAGCACATTCAATCGACCTGGTTCGTCCAGCAATGTTCGGTCGGCCAGTCGCCGACGTGATGTTCCATCTTGGGGTCCTAGTCCTTTTTGGCGTAATGCCCTTCTTCATATCGACTGCGTTACTTCGGCGACGCCTAATGTCTTAGAGGCTGATGAGCAATTATCTTTCCTTTCGCGTGAGGCGGCGCAGCAGAATGCGGCTCATGGC